>JAESQU010000106.1 GCA_016764995.1 SAR324 cluster bacterium
AATTTCGATTCTTGGAATTTTTGTGGCGGACCTTACATTCCGGACAGACAGGATGCCCCTCAAAGGCGAAACCTTCATCGGAAACTCATTCAAACTTGGACCCGGTGGAAAGGGTTCAAACCAGGCTGTAGCAACACGTAGAGCGGGCGCTGAAACAATCTTCATTACCAAAATCGGTAAAGACACTTTTGGCGAAATGGCAATGAAACTCTATGCGCAAGAAGGCATCAATGCTGGATATGTCTGGGAAATTGCTGATATGGCCACAGGAGCCGCTTCCATCGTAGTCAACGAGGAAACCGGCGAGAACGTGATTATCGTTGTTCCAGGAGCTGCTGACGCTATGGTTCCGGACGATTTAGACGCGGCGGAGGCCGGAATTGCAAAATCTGCTTTTTTCATGGCATCACTTGAAGTTCCGATTCCAGTCATGCAGCGCGGATTGGAAGTAGCAAAAAGGAATGGAGTACCCACAATTTTAAATCCTGCGCCGGCAGCAATCATTCCGGATGAGGTTTATGGACTTTCAGACTATTTTACACCTAACGAAACGGAAGCGGCCATGCTTGCCGGAATTCCCGTGGAAACCGTTGAACAAGCTGAAACCGCGGCAAAAATATTTTTAGATCGTGGTGTTAAAACTGCGGTAATCACTCTTGGTGAACTTGGCGTTTATGTGCGTAATGCGGAAATCAGTCAGCATGTAGCGTCATTTGACATGGGCGACAAAGTACTTGAAACTACGGGTGCGGGAGATGCCTTCAACGGCGGTTTTGCTCATGCTCTGGCAGAAGGAATGTCCCTGATTGAGGCCGTCCGCTTCGGTTCCGCCACAGCCGCCATATCCGTGACTCGTCTTGGAACTGCTCCGGCTATGCCTTTTAACAACGAGATTCTGGACTTACTTAAAAAATAATTGGAGAAAATATGCGCTATCAAGTCAAATTGACAAAATCAGAGGAAGGGGTTTCTGTGTCATGTCCTGGATTGCCCGGATGTTGGTCACAAGGTGCAACAGAAGAAGAAGCTTTGGAAAATATTCAAGATGCCATAACAGACTATTTATCAGTTGTTGATGAGCTTACTCAGGAGAGTGAAACACGCTACGTGGAAGTTGCCTGAGATGCCAAAACTTTCGGGAGTGTCTCACAAAAGAGCGATTAAAGCCTTTGAAAAATCTGGGTTTCGTGTAGTGAGACAAGGCAAACATATAACAATGACAAATGGTGAACGAATTTTGACCATTCCGAGAGCAAATCCTATCAACACCTTCACTATGGCTGGAATTGTGAAGGATGCCGGTTTAACTATCGAAGAGTTTAAAAAACAAATTTAAGGCTTATTTTGACTAACACCACACATCCCAGAAATCCAGGAATAGCGCTTAACCTTGACTGGCTGGACAGCGTACAGATGAACCGCAGCGCGCTTGAACGACGTTGCGCAACCTTGACAAAACGCCGCAGTATCAAAAAAGAATGGCAGGCCGCGTGGTTGCTCAAAAGTTTGCGCTGCATGGATCTAACTACACTTTCCAGTGATGACACGCCGGATCGTGTGCGTCGTCTTTGCGCCAAAGCACGGCAGCCTTTGCGTCCGGAACTGATCGAAAGTTTGGGTTTGGAAGCGTTAAAACCGCGGGTTGGCGCAGTCTGCGTTTATCATGCTTATGTTGAAACCGCTGTTGAGGCATTGAACAATTCCGGAATTCCGGTAGCCGCGGTATCAACCGGATTTCCGCACGGTTTGAATTCCATGCCTCGGCGCATTGAAGAAATCAAGGATTCCGTGGAAGCCGGCGCAAAAGAAATCGACATTGTCATTACACGCGCTCATGTTTTTTCCGGCAATTGGAAAGCACTTTACGCAGAAATTTCAGCCTTCCGTAAAGCTTGCGGTGATGCGCATCTTAAAACTATTTTAGGAACCGGCGAGTTGGGAACCTTCCGCAACGTGGCCAAAGCAAGTTTGGTCTGCATGATGGCCGGTGCGGATTTCATCAAAACCTCAACCGGAAAGGAAAGCGTTAACGCGACTCTTCCGGTAAGTTTGGTGATGCTCCGAATGATTCGTGAATATTTTGAAAACACAGGATTATACGTGGGATTCAAGCCTGCTGGCGGAATCCGTACCGCCAAACAGTCACTGGAATGGCTGGTTATGATGAAGGAAGAGCTGGGACGGGAATGGCTTGAACCAGACTTATTCCGCTTTGGCGCCAGTGGTTTACTGACTGACATTGAAAGACAACTCGAACACTTTGTCACCGGACGCTATTCCGCCGCACATCGCCAGCCCACAGCATGATTCGCCATTCCATCACAAAACCCGGAAATGACTGCTGTGTTTTTTATGTTTACTCGTTACGAGGCTCTGCCTCGTAACGTAACAAGTGTGGCTCTGCCTCATGAAACGAATACCTTTAGCAGAATCTCGAAAATAATCTGACAGTTGAATTATTGATTTGACATGGGACGTGATCGTTACAAGATTATTTATAAGGAAAAAAGACCTTATTTTGTTACATGTACAATTGTTAGTTGGATTCCATTATTCGGAAATCCTAAAATTGCCGGTATTGTGATTGACTCTCTACGGTTTCTTCACGAAAAGCAGAGATTAACTATTCACGGCTTTGTCATAATGGAGAATCATCTGCATTTACTTATTTCATCTGCTGAGTTATCTGAGGAAATGAGGAACTTCAAATCCTTCACAGCCCGTTCAATCATTGACCTCCTTAAGGGACAAAAGATGAACAGACTACTAGATCAGTTTATAAAAAATAAACTTTCGTACAAACAAAAACAAAATTATCAAGTTTGGCAAGAAGGATTTCATCCGGAAATGATTCTGGATTCTGAGATGTTACTGAAAAAATTGAATTATATACACAACAATCCGGTAAAGCGCGGCTATGTGGAGGAACCGGGACATTGGAGGTATTCGAGTTGGAATAACTACAATGTTAGTGAAGAAATGGGAATCTTGCCTATTGAAATAATTGGCTAATTTTCAGGCGGAGCCACATCTTAAAGCGTTCCGCGGCAGAGCCACGGAACGAGGAGAACGAGGTGATCGAGGAGAATGAGGTGGCAGTATCACTCGTTACGAGGCTCAGTCTCATAACGTAGTAAGTGAGGCTCTGCCTCATGAATACGGTTCACAAGGAAGAGAATCCAAGCATTCCGTGGCAGAGCCACGGAACGAGGAGATCGGGGTGGCAAAACCACGGAACGAGAAGAATGAGGAGAACGAGAAGATCGATATGCGGAAGCAGTAGGCCGTAAGTTGGAAATCCATCTTGTAGCTCCCTGAACAAAAACATTCTGAAGAAAAATAGAACAGAACTACTCTGGACAACTACTTTGAAAGTTTAAACTGAAAACTTGAAAATCTGAAAACCTGAATGAACATTTCTGAAATTTACGAAACTATGGAATACAGTCCTGCACCTGAAAGTCCGGATATAGCGCTTGAATGGCTCAAGGAGCACAAATCTAAGTTCGGACTTTTCATCAATGGAAAATGGTGCAAAGCAAAGTCAGGAAAAGTTTTCAGCACAGACAATCCTGCCACTGGAGAAAAGTTGGCCTCGATTTCCGCAGCAGGCAAAAGTGATGTAGATTTCGCGGTGAGTACGGCAAAAAAGGCATTTCCTGGATGGCAGGCACTTTCAGGACATGAACGCGCACGCTACCTTTATGCGCTCGCCAGACAACTACAGAAACACGCTCGGCTTTTTGCGGTGCTGGAAACACTTGATAACGGCAAAACGATTCGCGAAACCCGTGACATTGACATTCCGCTGGCGATCCGTCATTTTTATCATCACGCAGGCTGGGCGCAGGTTTTGGAAAGCGAATTCCCAGAACACACTGCAATTGGCGCAGTCGGACAAATCATTCCCTGGAATTTTCCTTTGCTGATGCTTTCGTGGAAAGTTGCACCTGCTTTAGCCGCCGGAAACACCGTGGTTTTAAAACCGGCGGAATACACTTCGTTGACGGCCCTCCTTTTTGCGGAAATATGCATGCAGATCGGCTTACCGTCTGGAGTTTTCAACGTCGTGACAGGTTCCGGAGAAACCGGAGCAATGCTCGTAAAACATCCAGATTTGAAAAAAATAGCCTTTACCGGATCGACGGATGTCGGCCGTATAATCCGCGAAGCCACGGCGCATACAGACAAAAAACTGACGCTGGAACTTGGCGGGAAATCGCCTTTCATCGTTTTTGAAGATGCGGATTTGGATAGCGCAGTTGAAGGTGTGGTGGACGCGATCTGGTTTAATCAGGGACAAGTCTGCTGTGCGGGCTCACGTTTACTGGTGCAGGAAAGCGTTGCTGAAAAAGTGATTGAGCGCTTGAAAAAACGCATGGCAAAACTACGTGTCGGCGACCCCCTTGGATAAAAGCATGGACATGGGCCCAATCATCGCTCCAATCCAAAAGGAGCGCATCCAGAATCTGGTTGAACAGGGCAAAAAGGAAGGTGCGGAAGTTTGGCAATGGCAGGGTAAATTACCGCAAAATTCCGGAAAATCTGGGAAATCCGGAGGAGGCTGTTATTTTCCACCAACTTTTTTAACCAACGTAGCTCCGGCGTCAACGGTTGCACAAACAGAAATTTTCGGACCAGTTTTGGTTTCGATGACTTTCCGGACTCCGGATGAAGCGGTAATGCTGGCCAATAACAGCGCTTACGGACTTTCTGCCAGCGTCTGGAGCGAAAATATAAATCAAGCCCTGCACGTTGCTCCAAAGTTAAAGTGCGGTGTGGTTTGGATCAACTGCACAAATCAGTTCGATGCGGCAGTCGGATTCGGCGGTTACCGCGAAAGTGGTTATGGTCGAGAAGGAGGTCACGAAGGAATGTTTGAGTACCTCAAGAAAAAGAAATCCGGAAATGCTAAAGACGAATTCCGAATTCAGGTGCCGAAAGTGAAGGCTCCCGCAAATGCGGTTTTGTCGCTGAACCGTACTGCAAAACTTTACATCGGAGGAAAACAGACTCGTCCGGACTCAGGTTATTCGCTGAACGTTGTGAATGCTGACGGTTCACTCGCCGGAGAAATCGGTCACGGCAACCGAAAAGACATTCGGAATGCCGTTGAAGCGGCGCACAAAGCTTCCGGATGGCAGAGTAGCACTCCGCATTTACGGGCGCAGATTCTCTATTTCCTCGCAGAAAATTTGGAAGCGCGAGCTGCGGAATTTCAAAACCGAATTATGAAGTTGACCGGTGTGTCCAAAAAACAGGCTGGACTTGAAGTAGAAACTTCCGTGCGCCGGATTTTTACTTATGCGGCTTTAGCGGATAAACACGAAGGACTGATTCACCAGCCGCCAATGCGGGGACTTGCCCTGGCTTTAAACGAACCGATTGGGGTGCTGGGACTTGTTTGTCCGGATGAAGCGCCGCTATTGGGAATGCTTTCGATGCTGCTTCCGGCGATAGCAATGGGGAATTCTGTGGTGCTTGTGCCGTCGCGTCCATTTGCTTTGGTGGCTACGGATTTTTATCAAGTTCTGGAAACCTCAGATGTGCCTTCCGGAGTGCTCAACATCGTTAGCGGAGATGCATCCGAGCTCGGATCAGTGCTGGCCAAACATGAAGATGTGGCGGGACTATGGGTAGTCGGAACGGCTGACGAATGTACGAATGCAAAAAAATACAGTTCCGGAAATATGAAAATAATCTGGACCAATAACGGCAAAAAACTGGACTGGTTCGACAATCAACAGTCAGAAGGTCGCGAATGGATGAGGCGTGCTTCACAGGTGAAAAATGTCTGGATTCCCTACGGTGAGTGAAAGTTATGCACGGATATTTTGGTGTTGGACTAGAAAAGTCGAGCAAACCGATGAATGCGGGAAACCTTTTTCGTACTGCACATGCCTTTGGAGCAAGCTTTATGTTTACTGTAAACGCCGATTATTCAGTTAAAACAGCTAAATCTGACACATCGGTTGCTCCTCGAAATGTGCCTTGGTATGATTTCAATTCTGCTGAAGACTTAAAACTTCCTGCGGGTTGTGCGATGGTTGGAGTTGAGTTTCTCGAAGATGCGGTGGAACTTCCAGTTTTTCGCCATCCACTGAATGCAGCCTATATTCTTGGACCAGAAATGGGAAATCTCAGTCCGGAAATTTTGGAACGCTGCCAGCATGTTGTAAAAATCCCCACCAGCTTCTGCCTTAACGTGGCCACAAGCGGCGCGATCATTCTCTATGACCGACTCCGCACACTCGGAAACTTCGGGGAACGTCCAGTAAGCACCCTGGGAGTCCCACTACCTCCTTTGAAACATGTTCAGGGAAGTCCGCTTCGCCGAAAACTAAAAAAATAGAAGTTTTGGGCTTTTTAAGCACGATTCCACTTTTAAGTCTGTTTCCACAAGAAATAAGATTTCTCCCTACGGCCGAAATGACAAATTGCGGATTCCAGACTTTTTACCAAACAATCAGGTCTAATTTTTCACATTAAAAATAATCATCCACTTTAAAGAAATGTATTGACAGAATGCGCTGTTAGCGTCAAACTACTACGATTGATGAGGCGAGAGTAGCTCAGTTGGTAGAGCATCAGCCTTCCAAGCTGAGGGTCGCGGGTTCGAACCCCGTTTCCCGCTCCATGTTTTTTCCTTTGTCGATTCAAGTCCCCCCCCACACATAGACTTCATAGTAAAAAACCATTCTCCTGTACCTTCTTTATTTCTGATTTTGGGTTGTAGCTGCATTCGATATTCGATATTCGATATTCGATATTCGATATTCGATATTCGATATTCGACTAGGCTAGATAGTTTCCCCCCAGACACTAGTATAGATGTTGGTTGAAATTAAGAAAAAAATCCCTGAATTTACTTTTTTCTGGAGTGGGGCTATTCTTGCAACTTCTCTGGTTTAAGCTTCTGGCCTCACTTTGAGGTTAAATAGGGAGCAATACTTATTTGGTTTGTAAAAAGGGGAACCTTTTCTTCAACCATTGATTACCGTACTGAAAAATTCTCAAAGGGAGACCATGTCGGCTAGATTCCATCACTTCTCAAGTGTCCTGTTTTTTACTTGTTTTGTATTATTTGCAAATACGGCTTGGGGCCAGATAGCGACACCGCCATTGGATCCTACGGTCAAAGTCATCATGCCTGCTGCCTCCAGCTGGCGTTATGTGAAAGGTGAGAATGATGCAGATGATGATCGTACAGCGACAATTTCCGGTAGATTATTTGTGGGAGAAGGTGAAAATGAAGATGGCAGTAATACTTGGACTCGAACAAAGATGAGCTATCTGATGTTGGCTAAAACGGAGAACGTTAATATTGAGGCCTTCATTCTTCCCTCTGATACTGAAAAAATAGAGAGAACTTCAAATTCGGACATCACGAATGAGCGCAGTCAATCCCAGTTTGGTTTCTCCTTATTACTTCGCAAAATTTCCTATGGGGCTTTTCATCGAACTTTTGAGAAAAAAAGGAATGATAATTTACCGATTAAACGAACTGGAACTGGAGCGAGCGTAACGGCGCAATTGGGGAGTGTCTTTTTTATGGCGCTGGGAATTGGACTAGTGGATGAAGCGGAATCTAATTTTGTTGCCAATAGTTGGAGTAATACTAGTTATGCCTTGGCGGTGATGACGGGAAAACCGGATAAAACCCAATTACGTGTTGAATATTCCTCAACTAGTTCCGATGAAGTTGAGGAGGCCGCTGCAAACGGAAGAGCAAGAAATATTCATCGGGATACCAGTGTGACTCGCTTGTCCGCTGAAATTAGAATGGGAGACTTGCTCCTGAGTTTGAACCAGGAAAAACAAACGGAATTAGCGGATAACGTTTTCTATTCGGTTGATACCGAAACGAATACTACTAAATACGGTATTGCCAGGGTTCCGCAAAATGGATGGATCTTTGGGGCCTATGTGATCACCAAAAAGGAAACCACTGGTTCTTCAGAAGACATAACGAATGCGACCCGTTTCCACATAGGATATAATTTTTAACTATTCGTACAGAACGACCTGTTTTGGATCAAAACTCTCTCGGACAGCTTCTCCAATGAAGGTGAATAGCAGCAATATAAAAATAGTTGCCCCAGAGGGTGCTAGTAAAATCCAAGGCGCAAAGTCGAAGCTTTCCTGGCCTTGCTGCAGCAATTCTCCCCAACTTGGTGTGGGGATAGGCAATCCATAACCCAGATAATCCAGACTCGTGAGTGCTCCAATTCCACCAACCATCTGAAAAGGAAAAGCAGCAATAATCGGAACCATAGAATTTGGCAGCAGGTGTTTGGTGATGATTCGCCAGTGGCTGGCTCCCATAGAACGAGCTGCTTCGCAATATTGTCGACTTCGTTCGCGGTAGATTTCAGCTCGCATGAGCCAAGTCATGCCTGTCCATCCGGCAAAAACCAGGATAAACAGCAACAGATAGGGGGTGGGAGTGACCAAGGCTGCCATGATGATAATCAGGTATAGCGTGGGAATTGAAGTCCAGATCTCAACAATCCGTTGAAAAATCATATCAAACCACCCACCAAAATATCCCATCAAACTGCCGATCAAGATTCCGATGCTTGAAGTGGTAATATAAAGGGCAAAAGAAAAGTAAATCGCCACGCGAAAACCATAAAATAATCTTGCCAGGATATCTCGTCCACTGGTGTCGGTACCGATGAAGTGCCTATTCTCCCAGGATGGTGGATTGGGAGGGTTCTCTTCCAACGAAAAATCATTCTCATAAGGATTAAAGGGGACGATAGGCATTAAGAGCCAATCCCCTTTCTCTTCCTCCTTAAATTTCTGAGCTAACTCACGATAATTCGTCTCATATTGATAATCGAGGCCAAAGGTTTGCCCCGATTTAATGCTCGTATAGGTAGGGAAATAGAGTTCCCCCTGGTAGGAGACAACAATCGCACGACTGTGAATGAGCAGTTCCAGGATGAATGTTAAAAAAATCAGGGCTACCATGATCAAGAAAGAATAATAGCCCCTCTTAATGCGAGTGAACTGATATAAGCGTTTTCGTACTGTGGGATGGAGAAACATAAGCTATACCTGTTCGGCTATTTTTCCTAGAGAGCAGAGGGGCCACGCTCATTGGTACGGATGCGAATTGATTCCTCAATGGGAGAGATGAAAATTTTCCCATCCCCAATCCGACCTGTCTGTGCTGCTTGAATAATGGCCTCGATTGCGGCTTCTACTTGCTTTTGTTCGATGACGATTTCAATTTTAATCTTAGGGACAAAATCCACTTGATATTCCGCACCGCGGTAGAGTTCTGTATGTCCCTTCTGCTTGCCGAAGCCTTTCACCTCAGTCACGGTCATTCCATGGATATTCAAAGTTGCCAGGGCATCTTTGACTTCATCGAGCTTGAAAGGTTTAATGATGGCTGTGATTTGTTTCATCTGGTGTGGATCCTCTGATAGTATAAAGGAAATGATCTGCTGCTCAAAAAGTTCTTTGTGTCTATTTTTCTACCTTATCAGATAAAAAAGCAATGAGGTAAAATTGACCTCTATGTCAAAACTACTAGGGTGTCAATCTCTTAGGCTCCATGGGTTTAAACTGGTAGCAGTCAGTAGCTTACCTGAAAGAAAAAGCAGGCTTTATAGCTGACGAAAAAATTGATTATTTCTTCCTGCTCTAGGGGCAACCTCCGCAGACTACTGAAAATATTTAACCACGAAAAATACAAAAATTTTAGAATTACAGAATTCTCAGCCTACAGCAAATCGCAGGTTGACCTCTTTGATTGAAGCAGGAAAAATTATTCGAGTTGGAAAAGGGCCTAGCACTCGTTATCACTTGGCTGAATGAAAATTTAACTTCTAACTAATTGTGGATGCCTTCGCAAAATGTTCTTCCTTAGTACAGAAGCACTTTTGAATAGTGAGATGAAATTGTCTTTGATAAAGTAAGATTATATTTGTCTCTATCTTTATCAGTATGCATTCCCACGTAAGAGTATGGGGGTATGCATTGTTCGTAACCATACTTTATTCAGGAAAAAATCATGGAAAAAGCAACTTTTGGAGGCGGCTGCTTCTGGGGCGTAGAAGCTAAATTTCGTCAAATCAAAGGGGTCAGCCAAACCGCAGTGGGTTACGCCGGTGGGGCTACTCAAGACCCAAATTACCAGGAGGTCTGTACTGGCACAACTCAACATGCTGAGGTAGTTGAAGTGCTGTTCGACGCTCAGGTGACGACTTACCAACGTTTATTGGATGTATTTTGGCAATGCCATAATCCTACAACTATGAACCGACAAGGGCCGGATGTGGGCACGCAATATCGTTCCGTCATTTTCTTTCATAACGTGGAGCAGAAGAAGACGGCTCAGATATCGAAACAAAAAGAAGATGAGTCCGGTCGTTATTCTAATAAGATTGTGACTCAGATTGTGCCA
>JAESQU010000107.1 GCA_016764995.1 SAR324 cluster bacterium
CGCTTTTTCGTAGCGTTCCAGAAAAAAGTAAAGCGGTTTGTCACGGATTGTTCCGGATTCGTTTAAAACGACCATTGAAGTCGGTGTGTTGTTGTCTGCTAGCGCGGTGCCTTTTGAACCGAAAACTTCGACACGCTGGTCATAACCGTAAACCGCTTTGCGGCTGTTTTCGATAATTCCGAGTGCTCCGTTTGCAAATTTCAGCGAAATAACTGCGGCATCAATGTCGCCTGCTTTGCCGATTTCCGGATCAATCAAGACGGCGCCGTAAGCATGAACTTCGGTTACTTCACTTCCGCTGAGAAAGCGGGCCATGTCGAAGTCGTGAATCGTCATGTCCAGAAACATTCCTCCGGAACCGGCTACATACTCGGCGGGCGGTGGAGCGGGATCACGGGAAGTAATCCGGATGATATGCGGCTCGCCCAATGCTCCGGAAGCGACCTGCTGCTGCACTGCTGCAAAATTTGGATCAAAACGGCGATTGAAACCTACCTGAAGTTTGACTCCGGATTTGTCAACTTCTGCCAGGGCATTCCGGATTATTTCCGGATCAAGCGCAATCGGTTTTTCGCAAAAAATATGCTTTCCGGCCTGTGCGCATTCGATCATTTGCGGTGCATGTTCGGCCGATGGTGAGCCGATCAGGATTGCGTCAATTTCCGGATCGTCGAGCATCATCCGGTGATCTTTTCCGGTTAACGGAATATCCCGGGAAGTAGCCCATTCCTCATCCAGAAACGGATCTGTGATTGCTTTTAAGCGTGCGCCTTCGACACGGTTGAGCAGATTGTCCGCATGAAGTTTACCGATACGTCCCGCGCCGATTATTCCAAATGTTACTGTGTAAGGTTCGCTTTTCATTTTGTCCTTTTGATGTTTTTTTATTTCAGGCAAGTTTACGTTTTGTTGCTTCGTTTAGGCAATCGCAAAAACGATCGGCCGTCCACTCTTCACTCAAGGCCAGTTCCATCAATGCCTGTACAGTTTCCGGTGCGGAACCTGCAAGCGGAGAATCGGAATCTAAATTTGTCGGAAAAGGATAACCTTCAACAACTACTGTAGCAACGGTTTTCATTTCGTCCTGACTTAACAGTTTGGACTGCTTTCCTGCAAGCAGTACCGGATAGATCAGTTTCGTCATTTTGGTGCGGTCTACCGATTCCATCGCTTTCCCAAAAGCACTTGAGATTTGCAGCAAGTTGGCAATACGGTCGCTGGATTCGGTGTTATTCCCGCCAGCATGAAACAAGGCCGGACTGAAGAACACTGCATCCCCTTTATTCAGTGGCAACTGCACAGCATTATGCTGAAAATAATCTATGAATTCAGAATTTCGCCACGCCATGTAACCAAGCGGATATTGCTGTGAAAATGGCAACAGCAAGGTCGGTCCAGATGAAGTGTTCATGTCGGTATGTGCAACAGCTCCTTGTAAAGTCAGCAACTGCGAGAAAATTTGCGTCGCAATTGGAAATTCCGCAACAAGTGAATCATCCTGAAAACCCAGGTGAAAATCACGGTGCGGCTGTTGCGCTTGTCCACCGGGTTTAATAATGTTGACCTGCGAAGTTACCTGAAAAAACGGGCCGAGCCATGCTTCCGAGACAAATCGCAGGACGGGATTTTTGTAATAAGCAACGAAGGCATCCGTATCCCGTTCACAAAATTTCTGTAAGGCATTCCAAATTCTTTCGTTTTCTCCGGGTTTCGCAAAATGATCTCCTCGACTTTCCGTAATATTTTTTTCGTCTGTAATTATTTCCTTGAAAACTTCGGTTGCCCTGTCAATGACATGAAAATCAGGAAATGCCTTTCTAATCACCAGCACCCCCGGACCATCCTTGAGGCAATGATGCAACTCCGTTTTTAAATCTTGAGCTTGCTTTGAGCCAATCAAAGAACGGAAATAATCGCCTTCATAGATGACAACTTTCTGTTGGACATTCGAAGAAAAAGGATAGTCTTTCGCGTTCACGCTTTGTGAACACAGTGACGCAAATTCAGCTAGATCGATGTCATTAATGTTCAAGAAGTGGCGTTGCATCAAAAGTTATTTTATAAATTAGTGTTTTCATGTTTCCGTTACCACACTCCCAGAAGATGGTTTCTGCCATTTGCCGTCCCAATAAAGTCCGAATGAGTCATACATAATTGAGCTGCATCATAATGGTTAGGAAATCTCCTCAATCGCCACTTTTCGCCCCTCTGAGGAACTCCGTAATGCCGCATCCAGAATCCGTTGAATGCAAGCACCGTCTTCAAAATTCGGTCTGCACTCTTTTCCGGAAGCAACGGCTTCAACAAAATCGCCGACCATTTGGCCACGTTTTCGAAACGTTTCTTTGTACATTTGCTGGATGTCATCACGTTGCTGACCATCCTTTATCATTTCGGGAATTTCAATTTCCTGAAACTTCGTCTCTTCCGCTTTCGCGCCAAGAAGTTGGTAAGTCTTTTCCCAATCGGTCCAGCCGCGTAACGTCCCACCGGAACCGTGCAGGTCCAGAAAGTGCGTTTGCCCCCAAGGAGTCGGTTCATGGGCAACCGTGCTGGCCTGCACCACTCCCTTCGCTCCATTGGCGAAAGTCAAAACTACGATACTAAAATCATCTGCCTGCACATAAGGCTGTCCTGCGGGGTCAAGTTTCGGACGCTCAATCACTGTATCTAATTCTGCATAAACGTGAGTAACTTCTCCAAAGAACCATACTGCTAAATAGAGGAAATGAGAACCGATATCGCCTAAGGAACCTGAACCTGCCATTTTTTGATTGAACCGCCAATGGTATTCCGGAGAGCGGCCAAAATTGGCGTAATAGCGGAAATTCAGATGGTGTGGTTTTCCCAAATAACCTTCACTCAACAAACGTTTGATGGTTTGAGTCATGGGAACAAAGGAATACGTGAATGGCACCATGGTCACAACTTGATGAGTTTGTGCCGATTCCAGCATACGCTTGGCCTCTGCATAATTCAAAGCGAGCGGTTTTTCACAAAGCACATGCAGCCCTTTTTCCAGTGCTGCAAGAGTGATGGGGCAGTGAGTAGAATTCGAGGTGCTGATAATCAAAGCATCCAGCGGTTCTTCATCCAACATCGTTTTCCAATCTGTATAGACCTGCGGAATTTTCCAAATTTCTGCCAACTTGCGGGCACGTTCTTCATTGCGTCCACAGCAAGCTACAACAACAGCTTTTTCGTTGCCGGCCAGCGACGGCAAATACATTGTGTCTGCCCACCAACTGGTTCCAATTATTCCAATACGAACTTGTTCCATAACAATCTCTCAAAAAATATCCGGTTCCGGAGTTTCACCAGGTTCACCTTGTAAAAAGTCAAAATCGCATCCTTCGTGTGCCTGAGTTACATGTTGGATGTAGAGTTTGGCATAACCTCGGCTGGCTTTCGCTTCAGGAGGATGCCATTGTTGACGCCGTGTTTTCAATTCAGCTTCCGGAACCAACAAGTCCAAGCGTCTATTTTCAATATCCAGTTCAATCAAGTCCCCATCCCGAACCAACGCCAGCGGCCCGCCCAACGCGGATTCCGGAGAAACATGAAGCACGCACGCACCATAACTGGTGCCGCTCATGCGAGCGTCCGAGATGCAGACTATATCCCGAAATCCCTGATCCAGCAATTTTTTCGGAACAGGCAACTGTCCCCATTCCGGCATTCCGGGAGCGCCAATCGGCCCTGCGTTTTGCAGAACCAACACTGAATCCGGCGTGACTTCCAAGTCGTCAGAATCCACACGGGCTTTCAAATCCCTAATGTCTTTGAACACCAGGGCCGGTCCGCGATGCTTCCACAAGCGTTCTTCGGCAGCCGTCGGTTTAATTACCGCCCCATTCGGCGCAAGGCTCCCACGTAAAATAGCGGTGCCGCCGGCTTGCATTACAGGTTGATCAAAAGTGCGGATGACGTCCGGGTTGAAGACTTCTGCACCAGCCAAATTTTCCAGTACTGTTTTGCCGTTGATGGTTGGGATTTCCAGATGTAGCCGCGCTTCGAGTTGTTTCATCAAGGCCAGTAATCCACCGGCGTAATAAAAATCTTCCATCACATATTTCCCGGAAGGCTTTAGATTGGCCAGCAGCGGGATGCCCTGAGAAATTTTGTCAAAACGTTCCAAATCCAAAGGAATACCAGCACGCCGCGCTATAGCGGTGAGATGAATGATGCCATTGGTGGAACCGCCAATCGCCATTTGCACCACGATCGCATTTTCAATCGCCTTTTCGGTGAGAATATCGGTCGGCTTGATGTCCTCCCAAACCAACTCGACCGCACGCCGTCCACTGAGCGAAGCCATGCGGTTGTGATTTGAGTCCACTGCCGGAATGGATGAGGCTCCCGGAAGCGACATGCCCAGTGCATCGGCCATCGACATCATGGTGGCGGCCGTTCCCATCGTCATGCAAGTTCCCGGAGAACGGGCGATACCATCCTCAATTTCAAACCAACTTTTTTCATCCAGCTTACCGGAACGCCGATCATCCCAATATTTCCAAACATCGGTGCCGCTGCCCAAAATTTCCCCTCGCCAATGCCCGCGCAGCATCGCTCCTCCGGGAAGGTAAATGCAGGGCAAATTCATGCTGATGGCCCCCATTAAAACTCCGGGCGTGGTTTTGTCGCAACCTCCCATAAGCACTGCGCCGTCGATGGGGTAGCTACGCAAAAGTTCTTCTACCTCCATTGCCAGAAAATTGCGGTACATCATTGCGGTCGGCTTCATCAACTGCTCCCCTAACGACATTGCTGGCAACTCCACCGGAAACCCACCGGCCGCTAAAACGCCGCGTTTCACATCCTGCACACGTTGCGGAAAATGTGTGTGGCAGGTGTTCATCTCGTTCCAAGTGTTGATGATGCCGATTACGGGTTTACCCACAAATTCATCGCGATGTAGCCCCATCTGTTTGGTACGAGAGCGGTGTCCAAATGAACGAAGATCGTCCGGGCCGTACCAGCGTTGGCTGCGAAGAGTTTCCGGTTTTTTCGGGGAGGGCATGAGAGTTTTTAGTTCAAACTGTTTTTCCTGAATCACGAAGTTCAGAGTTGGTCCAACGACCGTTATTGTTTGCAGATTCAACACACGCTTCCAAAAATTTGACTCCGTGAGCGCCATCTTCCAATGTCGGAAAATCCAAACTGAGCGGATCAGGTATTGTCCCGGTAAGTTTTGCCAGGAGCACTTCCGCAAAATCTGAATAGATATTGCTGAACGCTTCAAAATAGCCTTCAGGTTGACCCGCTCCCACACGCAACAAACGTTTTGCGGAAGGATGCAGTTCCGGAGAATCGAGTTCCAAAATTCGGGGAGTTTGTCCTAATGGGGAGTAACTCAATTGATTGGGACGTTCTTGATGCCATTCAATTCCGGCTTGAGTTCCATATATTCGGATGGCCAAACCGTGCCGATGTCCGACCGCAATTCCGCTGGCCCACAAATATCCCGCCGCACCTTTTTCAAAACGCAGCAAAACGTGGGCATTGTCTTCCAACACACGGCCCGTCACAAAACTTTGGCGGTCTGCTGCGACTTCCCGAACTTGCTGTCCGGTGATAAACGTGGCAAGGTGCAACGCATGAGTACCGACATCTCCGAGGATAAACGTCGCACCGGAGGTGTTCGGATCGTTGCGCCACGCCGCACCTTCGCTATGTTGCTCGACTGCGGTCGCGCAGTTTCCATGAGCAAATTCTGTTTGTACCACCGTGATTTCACCAAGTTCTCCCGCAGCCACCATCGCCCGTGCTTGCCGGATCATTGGATAACCACTGTAGCCGTACATCGAAGCGCACAACAGGTCTTTCTCTTGAGCCAGTCGCATCAAACTCAAGGCGTCGTCTGTCGTTGTGGTAATGGGCTTTTCTAAAATGACGTGAATTCCGGCTTCCAGAAACCTTTTCGCA
>JAESQU010000108.1 GCA_016764995.1 SAR324 cluster bacterium
CGAAACTGTACTCTAATAGAATTGTTGATCCTGACCAGGTGCCATTCTCTTGGAGCATGAGGCGTAATTGTGTAATCAATTTTGAAGCGGTTCTGCACCAGAATCGTATGCCAGTTTACCGCGGAAACTCCTGCGCTGCTGATCGGAAAAACATTCCAGAAAGGTGTGTCAGTTTCCACTAAATGTGATAATTCTGTACCCTCAGGAATATCCACTGTTCCTGCTACAGCTAGTTTTGATTCAGGGGCTTCTTCAGTGGACTCTGCAATTGTGGTATTATCATCTGTTACTTCAGGCGACTCTATTTCCAGTGAGCCTACAACATTTTCCTGATGTACCACCATTTGTACATAAAGCAGTATCAAGACAATGCCTGCCATTAGAAAAGTGGCCAGCCATAACAGCAAAAGTCTTCTTACACGTTTTTTGGTCAACGGATTACTCTGATTCCGGAATTTTTGAATTTACTTCGGACAATTTTGATTCGCAATTTTGCTTCTAAGTGTTTAGTATACAGAAATTAAAATCGCAGTTCCAGACAATGCAAAGCGAGTCTTTGCTGAAAAGATAAATTCTAAAATACTAATTGCCTGTACAATGGAAATCACAGACAACACACTTTATTTAGCAGACATTTCTGTTGAAAGACTAATGCAGGAATATGGCTCGCCGCTTTATGTTTACGAAGAATCTGTCTTACGTTCACAGTTCCGGCAGTTGTCTTCCGGATTTCCTCAAGGTCTACTCGAAATCCATTATTCCATGAAAGCAAATTCCAATCCATCACTATTAAAAATTCTTCTTGAAGAAGGTTCGTCGATTGACGCAGTTTCGGAATTTGAGGTACGTTTGGCTCTGGAATCAGGATTTGAACCACAGCAAATAATCTTTACCGGAAACAACAACACCCTTGCGGAAATTGAGTTTTGTGTTGAACAGAATGTTGCGGTTAATCTGGGATCGCTTGCTTTACTCGAGATATATGGACAGCGATATCCTCAGACAACTGTTTCAGTACGCGTCAATCCGGGAATAGGCGCAGGCCACCACTCGCATTGCATCACCGGTGGTCCTGATTCTAAATTTGGGATTTATCATGATCAAATCGAGAACGCATTTGCGCTGGCAAAAAAATATAAACTGACTCTTAACGGAGTTCATTCTCACATCGGCACCGGAATTTATTCTGCGGAACCAATGCTGGAAGCGATGGAAATGATTCTGGATGTTGCAGAAAAATTTCCGGATTTGGAATTTGTAGATTTTGGAGGAGGTTTCGGAATTCCATACAGGCCGGAACAGTTGGCTTTGGATATGAACGATTTAAGTCAAAAAATGACTGGAAGATTCCGAAAATTTATTCAGAAATACGGACACGATTTACGCATGAAAATTGAACCCGGAAGGCTGCTGATCGCCCCCGCAGGTGTCCTTTTGGCAACTGTCACAAACATTACTGACACCCCAAAATACAGCTTCGTCGGAATCGATTCCGGTTTCAATCATTTGGTGCGTCCAACAATGTATGGGGCATATCACCAAATCCTGAACGCCAGCCGAAATTCCGCTGCTGAAAAAGATGTTGTAGTTGTTGGTAATATTTGCGAAAGTGGTGACATCTTAAGTCGCTCCGGCGATGAAATTCAACGCCGACTGCCCTCTCCTGTGATTGGTGACAGACTCGCTTTTCTGGATGTGGGTGCATACGGATTTTCGATGAGTTCGCAGTATAACTTCCGACCACGCCCAGCGGAAGTACTGGTGCATGAAGGACGGAGCCGTCTCATTCGGCGGGCAGAAACTTTTGAGGATCTGACACAATGTTTTGTGGATTTTAATTAGAAAATGTTGAAATGAACAAGAAAAAACTTGGCAAACAAAAAGGCCGACTTTTAGATTCAGCAGCACTGCTGGAAGTGCAGGAACTAATGTTGGATATGCCACGTCGTAAAGATTTGCTGATTGAAGTCTTGCATTTGATTCAGGATGAATATCATTTTTTATCGACAAAACATCTGGTGGCGCTGGCATTTGAAATGAAACTGGCACATACGGAAGTCTATGAGGTGGCCACGTTTTATCACCATTTTGATGTGATAAAAGAAAACGAAACACCACCGCCGCCCTTGACGGTTCGGGTTTGCGAATCGCTGACTTGCGAAATGTCCGGAGCAAAAGAACTCACAGATGCACTCAAACATATTTTTCCGGAAGGTTCGGCGTCAGCTGAGCAAATCCGAATTCAACCTGTACCATGCGTTGGACGTTGTCAACATGCACCGGTGGCAGTGGTGGGAATGAATCCGGTAGATGAGGCAACACCGGAATCGGTAAAAAACTGTGTAGAAAAAAAAGAGATTCAACCTGCTCTTCCGGAATACATAAATTTCGCAAACTATCAAAATTCCGGAGGTTATCAACTCTATCAGGATTGTGTTTCCGGAAAACGTGATGCGGAATCCGTAATCACAGAACTGAAAAATTCAGGTCTGCGAGGTTTGGGTGGAGCCGGATTTCCTGCCGGAAGCAAATGGGAAATTGTGCGGAAATTTCCGGGACCTCGTTTGATGGCGATAAACATCGACGAAGGAGAACCGGGAACTTTTAAAGACCGTTATTATCTTGAAACGGATCCACACCGTTTTCTTGAAGGCTCTCTGATTGCGGCTTGGGCCGTCGGAATTGACGAGATTTACATTTATCTGCGTGACGAATATGCTGCGGCACGTGAAATTTTGCTCCGGGAAATTGGAGAACTTCAATCTGCTTTTCCGGATTCATTAGCTCAAATCCATTTACGCCGCGGAGCAGGAGCGTACATTTGCGGTGAAGAATCGGCGATGATTGAATCGATTGAAGGCAAACGCGGAATACCCCGTTTACGTCCGCCGTATGTTGCGGAAGTAGGTTTGTTCGGGCGACCAACTCTGGAACACAATATGGAAACGCTGCATTGGGTGCGGGATATTATCGAAAAAGGCGCGGAATCTTTTTCTTCTCATGGAAGAAGAGGACGCAAAGGTCCACGCGCATTTTCCGTCAGTGGACGTGTAAACAAACCGGGAGTGCATCTGGCTCCGGCGGGAATTTCGATGCGTGAGTTAATTGACGAATATTGCGGCGGAATGCTGCCCGGACACACCTTTTACGGCTATTTCCCCGGAGGCGCTTCTGGCGGAATGCTACCGGCTTCGCTTGGTGATTTGCCGCTGGATTTTGACACCTTGCAGGAACATGGCTGTTTTATCGGTTCTGCCGCAGTGGTCGTTTTTTCTGATCAGGATAACGCTCGTGAACTGGCGCTGAACGCAATGAAATTCTTTGAGCACGAATCCTGCGGACAATGTACTCCTTGCAGGGTTGGAACGGCAAAAGCAATTCCGCTGATGGAACAAAAAAACTGGAATCAAGCCTTATTAGAAGAACTATCGCAGACTATGGAAGACGCTTCGATTTGCGGTTTGGGTCAAGCCGCGCCGAATCCGTTGCGCTGTGTGATGAAGTATTTTCCGCAGGAGGTGTGAAATGGAGACAATTTCCTTTGAACTAAACGGACAAAATCTTGACGCTTTGGCGGGAGAAACGATTTTGCAGGCGGCAGATCGGGCAGGAGTCGCAGAGATTCCACGGCTTTGTTACAAAGAGGGTTACCGCGCGGATGGAAATTGCCGCTCCTGCATGGTGGAAATTGAAGGCGAGCGTGTACTGGCTCCGTCCTGTTGCCGTTTTCCGAAGCAAGGCATGAAAGTCATCAGCAATAGCGAACGCGCCATCCATTCACAAAAAATGGTGCTGGAACTTTTGCTGGCCGATATGCCGGAATCCGGGAAATCTCCTTACACACCCAATTCGGAACTTGATGAATGGGTAGAAAAATTGGGTGTCGACAAGCCACGTTTTACGAGGCGAACCCAACCTGTTTTTGATAACTCACATCCTGCGATGTCGGTTAATATGGACGCATGTATCCAATGTACCCGTTGTGTGCGTGCGTGCCGTGAAGTGCAAGTCAACGATGTAATCGGCATGGCCTTTCGAGGTTCTCACGCTGAAATCGTTTTTGACTTCGGTGATCCGATGGGTGACAGTACTTGTGTCGCCTGCGGAGAATGTGTACAAGCCTGTCCGACGGGAGCGTTGATGCCGGCAAACGGTGTTGGTTTGGTGGAGGCAGACAAAAAAGTTGATTCCGTTTGTCCATACTGCGGTGTCGGATGTTTGCTGACTTATCATGTTAAAAAAGGAAAACTGTTAAGAGTAGACGGCCGCGAAGGTCCGGCAAATCATGAACGGATGTGTGTCAAAGGTCGTTACGGTTTTGATTACGTGCATCATCCGGATCGCCTTGAAAAACCGTTGATACGTCTTAAGGATGCTCCAAAAACTACGGAACTGCTCCAGCCTAAAGATTGGCAAATAGTTTTCAGAGAAGCCTCCTGGGAAGAGGCTCTCGATTTTGCTGCCGGTGGTTTCAAAAACATCCGGGATGAAAGCGGACCCGATGCTTTAGCAGCTTTTGGTTGTGCAAAAGGCAGTAACGAAGAAGCGTATCTGTTGCAAAAATTGGTACGCACCGGATTTGGAACTAATAACATTGATCACTGTACCCGTCTTTGCCACGCCTCATCGGTCAATGCCTTGCTGGAGGGAATAGGTTCAGGAGCAGTTTCAAATCCCTTCACGGATGTGACGGATGCTGACGTCATTTTTCTGATTGGTGCAAATCCGATCGGAAACCATCCGGTGGCCGCCACGTTTATGAAAAACGCTGTAAAAGCCGGTAAAAAGCTGATCTTGCTTGACCCACGCCGAACTGAATTATCACGTCATGCAACGTACAACCTCCAGTTTCGTCCTGATACCGATGTGGCGCTGCTCAATTCCCTGATGCACGTCATCATCGAAGAAGGTTTATGCAATGAAAAATATATTGCCAAGCACACAACGGATTTTGAAAAATTGAAAGCCAATGTCGCGGATTACAGTCCGGAAAAGGTGGCTCCAATTTGCGGAATTCCGGCAGAAACCCTGCGTGAGGTCGCCCGGACTTTTGCTACCGCGGAAGCCTCCATCATTTTGTGGGGCATGGGAATTTCACAGCACATTCATGGTACAGACAACTCACGCTGTCTAATTGCTTTGTCGCTGATGACAGGTCAGATCGGTCGTCCCGGAACCGGCTTGCATCCACTGCGAGGGCAAAATAATGTGCAGGGCACATCGGATATGGGCTTGATTCCGATGTTCTTTCCGGATTACAAATCTGTAGTAAATCCGGAAATAAAAAAATGGTTTGAGGAATTTTGGGGTACTTCCCTGAATCCCAAAACAGGATTGACGGTTGTAGAAATAGTTGATGCAGTTCATTCCGGAGAAGTTCATGGAATGTACGTTCAAGGTGAAAATCCGGCGATGTCTGATCCGAATCTGAACCACGCCCGTGGAGCACTTACCATGCTGGATCATTTAGTGGTTCAGGATATTTTTCTGACAGAAACAGCAGGATTTGCGGATGTGATTTTGCCGGCTTCAGCTTTTCCGGAAAAGACCGGAACCTTCACCAATTCCAACCGCCAAGTACAACTCGGACGGCAAGCGATAGACCCTCCCGGAGATGCACGTCAGGACTGGTGGATTATTCAAGAAATGGCTCGAAGGCTTGGTCTGGACTGGAATTATGAAAGTCCGGAAGAGATTTTTGGAGAAGTCAGGAAGGCCACACCAAGCATGGCCGGAATCACTTGGGAACGTTTGCAGAAAGAACATTCCGTGACCTATCCCTGCACCGAAGAAGGTGATCCTGGTGAGCCGATTATTTTCCAGGACGGTTTCCCTACTGAAAACCAAAAAGCACGCTTCGTTCCGGCCAAATACACTCATGCGGACGAAATGCCGGATGAAGATTTTCCGTTTGTGTTCATTACCTCACGGCAACTTGAACACTGGCACACAGGCAGCATGACTCGGCGAGCGACAGTCTTGAACGCCATAGAACCCTTTCCAGTTGTCCATGTTCATCCGGATGATCTGAAAAAGTTGGGCGTCGAAGCAGGGGATGCTGTGACCATCGAATCACGACGAGGAAAAATTTCAACGTATGCCCGCCTGGATCTTGGTGTCCAACAGGGAAATCTTTTTATGTCCTTTGGTTATAACGAATCAGCAGCCAATTTGATTACTACATCTGTGCTTGATCCTTTTGGAAAAATTCCGGAAGTAAAATTCTGCGCGGTGAGGATGTCTGCGGGTGGTGAGCCGGAAATGAGAATTGGCTGACTGTTTTCTTAATTTTGCTCTTCGCCTTAGACCGTGAAGGGAAAAATCCAATTTAAAATCCAGCAAAAAAATTTTCTTCTTGTTTTCTGTTCACTTATTGATTAGAATCGGAGGTTGGATTCTTGAATTAAATTAGCCAGCCACAAGTGCTCTTTTCCTTTGCCTCTTAAAACTTTACGTGAATTCGTAAACGCTCATGCAGACAAAGCTGGTAAAGATTTAAAATACGGTTCGTTGGAAAACTTGTGTAAAAAGTGCTGAATATTCTCAAAATAAATGAAGTATATGAAATTTGGCATTACTTCTGTATAACCTTCCGGGACGCATAAAATCAATAATGAACTGTTAATACAGACTAAAGTTGCGCAGATTCCTACCCAACAGTGATTCAAACAAATATCTTGATGGTAAATCCGAGGTATTGCCTTGACTCAGAATGATGAAAAACCAGGAAATTGAATGTTTAATAAAATTGCCAGTTTATTTAGCCAGGATTTAGCTATTGATTTAGGAACGGCGAATACTCTTGTTTACACTAAACAAAGGGGAATAGTGATTCGCGAACCATCCGTGGTTGCAGTACAAAAAGACAGCCGTGGAAGGATTCAGGTGCTGGCGGTAGGAGAAGAAGCAAAACAAATGCTGGGGCGTACACCCGGTTCGATTACCGCAATCCGCCCCATGAAGGACGGAGTTATTTCTGATTTTGATATAACTCAGGAAATGCTGCGCTACTTCATCCGTCAAACTCAAGGCAAGTTTTCTTTCTTCCGTTTTAAACCACGTATCATTATAGCAGTACCATCCGGAATTACTCAAGTCGAACGGCGGGCAGTCAAGGAAGCAGCAGAATCTGCTGGAGCACGTGAAGTTTTTTTAATTGAGGAACCGATGGCTGCCGCACTTGGTGCCGGCTTGCCTGTTACAGAAGCAAGTGGCAGCATGATTGTCGATATCGGCGGTGGTACAACTGAAGTTGCTGTGATTTCCCTGGCAGGAATTGTTTACAGTGATTCTGCTCGAGTTGGCGGCGACAAAATGGACGAAAGCATCGCTGAGTACATAAAGCAAAAATATAATCTGCTGATTGGTGAACGCACCGCAGAAGATATTAAGATCAGTATCGGTACTGCTTTTATTAAAGATGAACCAAGATCCTATGAAGTACGAGGGCGTGACCTGGTAACCGGAATTCCCAAAACACTGGTTCTTGGTGAAGAAGAGGTGCTGGAAGCTCTGAGTGACGTTTGCGCACAAATTGTAAAAACCATCCGAAATGCCCTGGAATCCACACCTCCGGAACTCGCTGCGGACATTGTTGACCGAGGCATCGTATTGGCTGGCGGTGGTTCGTTACTCTCCGGAATAGATGATTTGCTGCGTGCAGAAGTGGGCTTGCCGATTTTTCACGCAGACGACCCACTCACCTGTGTTGCGACAGGCACAGGAAAAGTCCTTGATGAAATTGATCTGCTTGCTACGATCGAATTGGCTTCTTAGAATTTAGTATTTGAAAGTTGGTTCAAGTTTACTATTTGTCCAGCTTCCGTTTTTAAGACTCGGACAGTGAATTCAAACAGGCAAAACCTGAACAGACTCCTCCCTCATTCACGTTTTCAGCTTTGGTACGCACCAGATAGCCTACGTCCTGGTTACTCTGCACCACTCCATCATCCGCAAAACAAATCCCATAGCGTCCGATCTCACTCACACAAGTCGTAGTTTCTGATAGGCCGTTAACCACAAGAATTGCAGGATGAGTTTTTGCCTGAATTTTCTCCATTAAAACATAAGCATTTTGTTCTTCCTTTTGCATCTTCGCCAATATTTTTGGAATTTCACTTCCGAAGAAATTATTTCCTCCACCTTCACGTTGAGGTTTTAGTACATATTTTTCCGGATTCCTGGATGCAAATTCTAAAGCGCTTAGCTTCCCTTCAGGAGTTTCAATTATTTCATCCAGAGTGTACATTCCGGCAAAGGTTTTTCGGCAAAGTTTAGAAATTTCCGGAGACACAAAAGCAGTTAATATTTCCGGCTTTGTTAAAACCTGTTGAATTTTTTTCATTCCCGCAAGTTGCATCGTCAAATCCGGAACCTGAATAGTTGATGATGCTTCAATCAGTTTGCGGCCTTTAACCGCTTCCGCAGTACGAAAATCATCCGGAGTGTAACCGGCTCTGTAATAAGTCACAGCAACTATTTTAGCATCCAAAACAAGGTGACCTTCACGCAGGCAGCCAATCTCATAAATTTCGGTTAATGATTTCCGGAGCGTCCGAATTTTGTGCTCATCCCACAAAAGCTGTTCCAGTCCAAGTTGGTCAAAACGGTTGCTTTCTTCCGGCTGAGAAACCATCAACATCACAGCATCAGTTGAACCATAGTCCTGCATTGCTTTTGCGAAAGCGTTTACGACAGGACTTAACGGATTGTTTGGGATAATTTGCTCTAATTGATTTTGCTCAACTAAATTCTGGTGCAATCTGGCAAGTTGAGTTATTAAAAAAGGAAAACTGGCAGAGACAGTATTAATCTCAACTTGACGAAGTGCGGAACCGGAAAGTGTCTTTTTCGTTTCAATTCTGCCTTGTCTATCGTTTCTCAGTTCATCTTTAATTATAAAAAAGTCATTTCGCTGAATCAGCAATTGTTTGCTCTGAGTAACTTCCTTCATTCTAAAGTCCAGGAGCATTTTCAAAAAAGGATCGGTATTAGCACTTGGTCCCAAATGCTGATCAAGAAAATCCCAATCTTGAGAAACACGAATCATCAACTCACTGAAATATGAAGTCAATTCAGTCATTTCATGCAAGTCTTCTGCAGAAATTGAATATGGACTCAAGGAAAATGGAGCATGAGTCAATTGCCCATCAGGCAGATATTTAAGCATGCCGAAAAGTTTTCCAGTCTCAATTGTATTTTCAATCAACTCGTTTTGAACTTGTGTTTGCATGCAATTTTCGGTTATTTTAGATGTTCAGAGGCGACGTGGCCGAGTGGTTAGGCAGAGGTCTGCAAAACCTTGTACAGCGGTTCAAATCCGCTCGTCGCCTCCAGTTCCTTTTTTCCCTGCCTGGGTGGCGGAACTGGTAGACGCAA
>JAESQU010000109.1 GCA_016764995.1 SAR324 cluster bacterium
GGGATTGCCTTATTGATCACCCTGGTTATTTTGGCTCTGCTTGCGGTTTTCATGACAGAGTTTTCATTTGAAACAAAACTTGAAACGCGGGGTATCCAAAATTATCAAGCATCCTTCAAAGCTAGAAATGCCGTTAAATCCATGTTTAAGGCAGTTCTGCAAGGTTTGGAAGGACAGGATGAGGTAAAATTTTTCGGAGTGTACTTACAGAAGTTATTAAAACTCGGAACTTTAGGTAGCGAAATTTCTTTTTTGAATCCTCCTCAACCAGTCCGCTTGCCTGCCGGAATGATTGCTGATTTTCCGGATGTTTCTTTTTATACTCCGGTCATACGTCCGATTGATCATCTATACAATTTGAACCGGATTCAAACACCACCCTTTAGAGCAGTAAATCCTGAGATAAAAGCAGATGTTCGTTTGGCGAATCAATTTATTAACATTCTTACAAAATGGGATTTTACTAAAAATCAAAAAGTTGGAGTAAATTATAACTCACAAAATACACAATTAAATATCAATGATTTTCTACCATTTTACGCAGCAATTTTCGATTGGCTGGATAAGGACGATGAAATTTATGATTCATCCATCTATGGATCAATTGGTGCGGAAAAAAATTCGTATCTTGCAACTGATCCGGAAATAGAAATAAAAAATGGGTTTCTGGATAAATTGAGTGAAGTTCAACTCATCAAGGGAATAAATCAAAAAAATATTCCACTCAATAAATGGAAAAAAGGATTTACGATATTTCCAGTAGGAAGCAAATATGATCCACAAGCAAATTCGTCTTTAATAAAACCTCGCATCAATGTTAACTTAGCGACTTATGAGGAAGTTGTGGAATTCTTGGAACAATTTGATCAAAATACAGTTTACTTTATAAACTACTCAGCAAAAAACTACGATGATATTTATGCGCAGGATTATTATCAAAAAAGAGAAGAAATTGCAGCAGAGCTAACAAAACTTCCACGTACTAAAACAAGAGAAGATATTAAAAATAAGCTAAGCAATATTACTCAATACGATAGATCACAAGATTTTTTCATCCCATACAGTTACTGGTATGAAATCCATCTCAAAACCGAAATTGACAACGTGCAGGCAGAAGTCAGAGCAGTTGTATCAGTTGATAGAAACGATGGAAGGGCAAAAGTTTCAAAGTTAATTATTCACAATTTCTTGTTGCGTTAAAACAATGGCTAAAAAAATCGGCAAAAGGATTATCCGCCTGACTGAGGTTGGATCCACAAATACGTATTTGAAAGAAAATAGTGATTTACTGAAGGAGCACGGACTGGTTGTGATTACTGAAATGCAAACTTCAGGACGTGGACGGGCCGGAAGGATGTTCGTTTCTCTTCCGGATAAAAATGTAACTTTTTCAGTCGTACTTCATCCAAATTTACCGCTTGGTGAGGTTCAGGTATTTTCCTTATTGGCGGGGGTTGTAGTTGCTCGTGTACTTGAGAATTATGTTAGCAAAGTCCGGCTTAAATGGCCGAATGACGTTTTAGTCCGTGGTAAAAAAATCTGTGGAATTTTGCTTGAAACAATCACAATTGCGGAGCAGCAATTTCCGGTTTTGATCCTCGGAATAGGTTTAAATACAAAAGGTTTTTTTAAAGAATATCCGCACGAATTACAGGATATTGTGACAACTCTGGAAGCAGAAATGTTGTCTAACTCAAAGCCATTTTCAGGCTCTGAAGTTGCGCTTCCTCCTGAAAATGAAATAGTATTTCAACTGCTTTTGAAAGAGTTGGAATGTTGTTTTGAAGAGTTCAGTTACGATAAGCCAAATTCCCCTGAGAATGAAAAACCGACTGGCGGACGAAGCGCACTTTTTCAAGAATGGTTGAAACGCTCAGAGGCAATTGGCAGGAAGGTACGTAGTTTGAATAACGTAGATCAGAGGACTAAGGGCTCCGGAACAGATGGGATTATTGAGGGATTGACTAAGGAGGGCTATCTGCAAATCCGGACAGAATCAGGACAACTCCTGACACATGTTTCCGGAGACATTCTTGAAATTAGAAGGGAATAAATGATTGTAGCCGTAGATATAGGTAACAGCAATGTAGTGCTTGGCATAGTCAAAGACGAAAAAATAATACAGAGTTGGCGCCTGCATACAGGAATTCATCAGAGTGTAGATGAGTATGAAATGCTGGTTCGGGGTATGCTTTTCGCATGTGATTTCAGCTTGAAAGAGGCACAAGGCGCCGTGCTGAGTTCGGTTGTTCCGGAACTTACGGATGTTTTTTTTAAACTTCTCGAAAATTTAATTGGTCAGCCGCCAATCAAGGTTAGTCACGAACTGAATCTTGGCATTGAAATAAACACTGAAACACCGGCCAAGGTAGGTCAAGACCGCCTGATTAACGCCTGTGCTGCATACCACCAATATAAAACTTCACTGATCATCATTGATTGTGGAACTGCAACTACACTGGATGTGGTAACGGCTGAAGGAGTTTTTCAAGGAGGTGTTATTTGCCCTGGATTATTAATTTCGGCTGAGGTTCTGTTTTCCAAGGCAGCTCAGTTATTTCAAGTAAATCTTGAAATGCCGAAAAATGTGATTGGAAAAAACACCACAGATAGTATTAAATCCGGCCTCATCTACGGTTATGGCGGTATGATAGATTCGTTGATCAATAAATTGACGAAAGAAATAAAACAGCAAGGACAGCCAACTCCGAAAGTTATTATTACCGGCGGATTGGCTAATAAAATTATGCCGATATTGTCGAATGTTGTTTTTCATGAAGATTTGACTTTGCGTGGTTTATACCAGTTTTATCAGTTGAATAAATCTGCAGATAATAAGAAATAGGGCTGATTTGTAGATACAAAAATAATCAACTCACAAAAAACAATACAACAGCAAATGAAATATGGCCGAAGAAAAAATTGACGGACTGGAAGGTCTGGACGATTTTGGTGACGATTTTGGCGAACAGCTCGATTCATTCATGGAAAACGATGGAGATGATGAGAGCGACAGTGAATTGGATTCATTTTTTGAAGATCTCTCAACAATCGATGATCTTGAAGGTGATGATGATAGTGATGATTCAGCGGATTCAAACGATGATGCAAGTACTGCTGAGTCGTATGTTGATGAGGATGAGGATGATTATGGAAGTGATTTTGAAGATGAAGAAGATGACCACGAGGTAATTGAGAAAAACACAAAAAAGAAGGAAAAAAAGAAGGAAAATAAGAAAGAAAATAAGAAAGAAAATAAGAAAGGTGTTTCAGTTAAAGGAAGTCCTTTAAAACCAGTTATTATTTCCAGTTTGACAGGATTATTATTAGGGGTTATCACAATAGTCGTACTTTATATTTTTGCCTTACCATCAGAAACTCCTGTTATTGAAACTGTTGTTGAACTCCCTCCTGAACCGGTACCGGTTGCAAAAATCATTAAACCTGAATCAAAGAAACCTGAACCAAAACCTAAATCCAAAACTAAAGTTCTAAGTTTTTATGTTCAGGCAATATCCTGCATCTCACACGAGTGCGTGGATGAAAGTCGTCTTGAACTAAAAAGCTTGGGTTATAAATCGCGTGTCCGAAATTCCACCGAAAGTTCCGGAATCGCTGAGGTCATTTCCACCAATATTTTGGGAGAAGAGAATTCTGCTAAAATGGTAATTAAAATAAATAGCAATAATCCTCTGGCCGGACATGCTTTTCGAAAATCAGTTGAAAATGGTTTCCGGGTATCATTAGGTTTGTTTCCGGATTTAGAAACCGCAAACAGGGTTAGAACATACCTAAACCAAGCTTTCAAGGAGCAAATATTCTTTAAAATACAGCGTACTACTCAAAAAATACTCTATCATGCAGTACAAATTGGAGGGTTTAAATCAAGAAGATCCGCAGAGAAATTACGCGACAAATTGAAGAATAAATATCCAAATTTTCAGGGTGCCTTTGTGAAAACAGTTGTAAAACGATAAATGAAATTGATAGAAAATAATTGTTGTAAAAAAACTTAGATAATTTTTGAACGGGTTTGAAATTATTTTATTCTGAATACTGCCAATTTTAGTTTACTTTTGTTGATTTTTAAAATAAAGTTAGTACCATAAGTTAGAAAATAACCCTAAAAAAATGGAGCATTCATGGGACTGAGTTGGACAATTATTTTTGCCGTTATGGCCACAGTATTCATCATTATTCCAGCAACTGTTTTCTTGTCAAATATAAGTCGGATCCGCAAAGAGAAAACACAGTAATATCTTTTCGTCAAAGAGTTAGGTAGCAGCTTGATTGTTTCTCCCCAGTCTTCTGAGAAATCTTCTTTCGGTCGTGTGTTGCTTTTATTTTTGTTGTGCATTATTGCCAGCACTCTTAACGCAAAAGGAAAAGACCCTCCGATAAAGCAACTTCCCCATTCAGCATTTCAGAATTATTCCGTAAGTGAGCAATCTAAAGATAAATCAAATACTTCTGCCAAAAAATTCAGCTTTGCGGTAGTAACTGCTTCAGCATTAAATTTGCGTTCCGGCCCCGGCACCAACAATTCTGTATTAAAAGTTCTCCTGAAAGGCATGCATCTTTTGACATTGTCTTCTCTCAATAGTAAGTGGGTGAAAGTCCGAATTCCTCACAGCATTCATGGTTGGGTGGCTCAAAAACACATTAGGTTTTATCAGCCTGAAACCTTGCCTTCCTCTAATAAAAAATACATCACGACTGCTTTCAGATCTTTGCTAGAAGCAAGTATTCTTCAGTACATGAATGAAGTGTATGTCCACAAAAAATTGAAACGAAAAGACAAACTATCAATTGTAGTTCAAGATATTACAACTGGAAGCATAGTTGTGGCAATACGTCCGAGAACCAGTGTCAAATCGGCAAGTACCATTAAGGTGCCGATACTTCACGCGTACATGATACAACGCTTCAGCGGAAACATCACCGATTCATTGAGTAACAAAAAAATGCTTGAGGAAATGATTCGTTTTAGCAACAACCCCAGTACTAATTATATTATTGAGTTATTAGGTGGAACAGAAAAAATTCAGCAATTGCTAAACCAAACAAAAATCTACAAAGAATTGAGTCTGATAGAAAAAATTCCGGAGGACGGCCGCAGCTATTTGAATAAAATATCTGCTGCGGATTTAAATAAAATATTTGTTAAAATATGGAATCAACGCGTAATTGGACCAGAATATAGTCAACAAAAAAACAGGACTGCGTCCAAAGAAATGCTTTATTTACTAGGACTGCCGGGACAAGCTTGGCTGAAAGACAGAATTAAAGCAGGAACTTGCTTTTCTTCAAATAAATTAGTCAAGATTTGGGACAAGACCGGATTTGTAAAAGGTGTTAACGGAAATGCCGGCATTGTGGAAATAGACACACCTCACGGCAGAAAAGCGTATTCGATTGTAATGTTCATTGAACGCGAAGATTATCAAAGCATCACAGGAGATGCGGCTCAATGGTCAGAGAGTGTGAGTCATCATATGCGCCGCATTTCTGAAATGACTTATGCCTTTATTTCAAACCGTTACGGCAGCTTTAACAAATGTGGACTTTCACGACTCATTCGTTCTGCCAAACTTGCTCTAGCTCCACGACCTCTGCAAGCCACTCTTTAGTGTTTTTCGTGAAAAGTGCTAAGATATGTAAAAAGAGCGTTTCTTCTTTTAACTAGAATAAACCTAAATCTATGACTTTGGAACACCGTCTTGAATGGTTTTTTGAGCGAAAGCTGATTATGTTTTTTCTCTGGAAAGAACATTATTTAAACCCGTTAATTCCTGAAGAATTGACTAAACTAAAATCTTCAGGACTGCTCGACGATAAGTGTGTTAGGCAAGTGATGGACGAATTTTTACCAGAGTTCGAAGCCAAATTACCATCAGGGATGTATTTTCCTGTTCCAATTTCACGCACAATTAAACAAGGAAAAGCGTTTACAACTGAACTTGCAATAAAATTTCACTACAACTTCATTCAGGTAGATGAAAATCAAAAATGGAGTTTACGCAACAAAAATATTAGCGGAAAGGTTTTATCTCTTTTTGAGTCAAATCTATCTTTTGAAAATAAAACCGGATTATATTTTATTGAGTACATGAGTGATAATCGCTGGGATAAATGCTACCTGGAATGTGCAATAACACCCATGCTGGCGTTAGCCATAGACAACGTTCAAGAGGAATTAAAGCTCCAACTGAATAATCAGCAAACGGACTCAATTGATCTCAACAGTTTCCGTATTGATTCGAGGGAAAGATGTTTTGTTCACTCTCAAAATCATGGTGAAGTCCTGCTGGCGGAAACCCCTAGATTTTGGCTGCTAGAACACTTAAATGAATCCGGATCTCAACTTGTTTTTGGAAAGAATTTATTCCCATTTAGCAATTCAGCATGAAGAGCAGCAAACAAAAAGTATTATCCTCATCTTGAAACCTCCCGACGACTGCTTCTTAAATTTGTTAATCTAAAGCAAAATACATTGAAAATATAGAACAATTAGTATACAATATGTTCCATATATATTTGTAAGACCTTAAATTGCCGATCATTATTACAACGTCCAATATAAAAATTTCAGGACTTCGTACAAGTATATAGCCGAAAGTTTAGGAGTATCTTTTTCATTGGTTTGAAATGTTGTGGGAACATGATAATTTGATTTGCCTCATTATATCCTGAGTTAAATTTTGAGCAGAGGCTGAAGTGTATCAGAATACAGAAAACCAGCAGAAAATAATCGTAGGCACAAAAAACATTAAACTAATTCGTTGTGCCAGATATGGTATAGCAATTGGTCTAATTAGCTGGATTTTCATAGGTTATTTAAATGTTGGGTTTGCTCAAACAGAAAATTCAATTTCTGCGGAAGCAAAACAGCAAGAAAATACAACAGAAAAAAATAACCAAAATGATAATCAAAATGCAGGCGAAAACAGTACATTAACTCAGGACAACCAAGACCCAAATGCTAAAACGCGGATTGAGATAATAACTGATAATTCTACTTTCTTTGATCCTCAAGATGAAAAAATAAGCCGAAATGCAATGGCAATGATCTTGAGCATTTCTAAATCAGGCAATCCTTTGACAAAAGAACAGTCTGCCTCAGAAATTAACTTGAATGAACAAAAGAAGAAAGCACGTAAAAAAAACAAGCGAGAGATGCAAGCGTATAATGAGAAGAAGAATAAGAAATTCAATGATTATTTGCAAAGCATACAAAAGATACGATCACAGCCTGTAATCTACAGCGGCACGCATGACGACTACACTAGTTATTTGCAGAACTTTCAATCTCCCAACAGACGTTAAATTTCTTGGAGAAATTATTTTTTCTATTAAATCCTCAATAAATTCAATACAAAAATTATGGCACGTGTAGCAATGGCAATGAGTGGCGGAGTTGATTCGTCTGTGGCCGCTGCTCTGTTGAAGGAGCAGGGACACGAAGTAATAGGGCTGCACATGAAACTTTATCATGGCCCCGAAAATGAAAATCGTCAAAAAAGCTGCTGTTCTCTTGACGAAGCAATTGACGCGCGTTCGGCCTGTCATCGACTGGACATTCCGTTTTATGTCCTTGATTATCAGAAAGAATTTCGTGAAACGGTTATTGATTATTTCATCAGTGGATACTCCAGCGGTCAGACACCAAATCCGTGTGTGATGTGTAACAAAAAAATAAAAAGTGATTTATTATTAAAAAAAGCAGATGAACTTGATTGCGACTATTTGGCAACTGGGCATTATGCCAAGGTTTGCTTTAATACGGAAAACGGACACCCGCAGTTAGTACGTCCACAGGATTTGCGTAAAGATCAAACATATTTTCTGCATGGAATTCCCGCAAAGGATCTACATCGTCTGATGTTTCCTTTGGCAGATATAATTAAACCTGAAGTACGGAAGATTGCGAATAAGCTTAAATTATCCGCAGCAAACAAACCTGACAGTCAGGAAATATGTTTTGTTCCAAAAGATTACAGAAATTTTTTAAAGCAGGAATTGAGCACTCCTCCAGAACAGGGAGATTTTATCAGTGTTTCCGGAGAAGTTCTCGGCAAGCATTTAGGTTTGCCTTTCTATACAATTGGTCAACGTCGTGGACTTGGAGTCAGCGATTCAACGCCATATTATGTTGTGGAAATAGATAAAGAAAATAACAGAATTGTGCTAGGAAAAGAAGAAGATTTATTTTCTCAAAGCATTTTGGTTTCCAGCGTGAACTGGGTGTCAATACCACCACCGGACAAGCCTTTACGTGTATCCGCAAAACTGCGTTATGCGCATCAGGGTGCATCCGCATCAGTTATTCCAGAGTCCGAAAATCAAGTCCGAGTGGAATTTGATTTTCCGGAAAGAGCAGTTACTCCAGGACAAGCGGCTGTATTTTATCAGGATAATATTCTCCTGGGTGGCGGCTGGATTAACAATTCACATTAAACTATTACGATGAACTTGGGGTAATGAATTTCCTTTTGATCGGTTTTATGGGTGCGGGAAAGACTACAATTGGGCGCAAATTAGCCAAATTGTTGGAATATTCTTTTATTGATACAGATACTGAAATAGAGGAAGATCAGGGTTGTAGCATTGCAGATATTTTTAAGTATGGTGGAGAAGAGTGTTTTCGTGACATGGAAACACGCTTGCTGGAAAAGTTGAAAAACGTCCAAAACTCTGTAATTGCAACCGGTGGCGGTATTGTTTTACGCGAACAAAATCAAGCCATGCTGCAGAAAATTGGTAAAAGAGTTTTTCTGAAGGTGCCGCAAACAGAGCTGTTGCAACGCCTGAAGAACGACAGAAACCGGCCTCTTTTAAATAATAAAAATCCGGAAACTGTATTAAAAAATATGTTTGCAGAACGCAGCTTGCTCTATGAGCAGGCAGAGTGTATTATAGAAACAGGTCAGCAATCTCCAAAAAAAATTGCTTCAGATATAATTCGCAAACTATGCAATGAAGACTAAGACCATAACTTTTGAATCTGCTCTGGAAAAACTTGAGCAAACGGTTGATAAGCTGGAAGAAGGAGCTATTCCTCTCGATGAAGCTTTAACCACTTTTGAATCAGGTGTGCGCTGGAGTAGAGAATGCAATAAATTTCTCGAAAACGCAGAGCAACGTATAGAGACAATTTTAAAGAATGAAAATGGCGAGTACGAACAAAAAGAATTTGAACTCGACTGATGAACAGGGCTTTCAGCAAGTGTTTGAAAGTCAAAACTAATATTTCAGAGATGTTCTGTCCCCCTGGATGAAAAGAAAGAATGGGGGTGCTGATTTCTGATTACTGATTACTAGAAGACCGCAAGGCTATGCCAGTCAAAACGAATGCAGGGTTGTACCGTAAAAGGTGTAATCCATCGGGTAAATGCGGTTTCTCTTTTCGATTTCTGATCTGAAAATCAAAAAATAATTGTCAGAACATCCTGATTTTAAACTCACAAAAATCAGGTATAAAAATGTCAGAATTAGCTCATAAGATTCTCATAAATGTTGAGGATGATGAAACCAGAATTGCGTTATTACATGGCTCAAAGCTAGATAACCTTTACATTGAACAAACCCACCGCGCCCAAAAAATTGGTAATATTTATTGCGGCAAAGTAATAAAAGTACAGCCCTCATTTCAGGCGGCCTTCATTGATTACGGTGAGGAACGTCACGGATTCCTTTCTCTTTCCGATATAAATTTCCAAGTCTATAAACCAAATCGTGAAGGTCGTGGAAGACCTTCCATCACACAAGTCCTGAAGCCCGGACAAAAGATTCTTGTCCAAGTCATCAAAGATGAAATTGCGCACAAAGGAGCGTCACTAACCACCAATATTTCTTTGGCAGGACGCTTTCTTGTTTTTATGCCTGACAGCGACAGGGGTGGTGTTTCCAAAAAAATTGAAGACGAAGACCAACGAGCACGCTTGCGTCATTTACTGAAAGGACTTGGGAATGAAAATTCTTCGGCCATTATCCGCACAGTAGGCGTTGATCGTACTCTCACAGAATTAAAACGTGACTATTCGATTTTACGCCGTACCTGGAATGAAATAAAAGACGAGCATGAAATGCAATCAACTCCCGGATTACTTTATCAGGAAGAAGATGCGATGTTGCGTATGCTCCGCGATTATTACAATGACGATGTTACGGAAGTTGTGATTGATGAACCGATTGCATTTCAACATGCCTTAGAGTTTTTCAAAACACACATGCCGACAGAACAGAAAAAACTTCAACTTTATCTTGGTGAAAAATCGCTTTTTTCTACCTATGAAATTGAAGGTCAAATCGAAGTTCTACACCAACAGCAAGTGCCGCTTCCTTCCGGCGGCTCATTAGTCATCATTCCGACAGAAGCACTTGTGGCGATTGACGTCAATTCTGGTAGATCTACTCAAGAGAGGAACATTGAGGCTACCGCGTTACGAACAAATATGGAAGCAGCAGAAGAAGTCTCACGGCAGTTGCGCTTAAGAAATTTGGGTGGATTGATTGTTGTGGATTTTATCGACATGGAAAATTCTAAAAACCGTATTTCTGTAGAGCAAAAAATAGAAGAAGCAATGTCCGGAGACAAGGCAAAGACTTCGTTTGGAGTCGTTTCAAAGTTCGGCTTACTCGAATTAAGTCGTCAGCGTATTTCGAGCAGTTTGTCGCTAAACTCTTTTATAATTACGTTGGCCAATCGGATTTTACGAAAAATCCATGATTCCGCAATTGAGCAAAAGGTGTTGCAGATTCACATAAAACTGCCATTGAAATTAGCGACTCATTTGCTCAACGTTAAGCGTCAGCGTTTAACACAAATGGAAATGGATTACGGAATACGCATCTCAATTACACCGGATACTATACTTGGAGCCGAAGAAATTCCGGAAATGGAAGTTACTTTAAAAGAACAAGGTGGCGGTGAAATCAGGACAACTGTACCAATTTCTGCCTCAGACATGCGTGATGAAAAACCTGGACGGAAAAAAGGACGCGGCAAAAAAGAAGTAGATAAAAAAGAAATTTCCGTAACTGCGCAGAAAAGTCCGGAAAAGAAAATTGAGGAAGATGAACCAAAAGTAAAAGAATTAGCTGCTAAAACATTAGCGCAAGATAAAGACAAAAAGTATGCTGAAGATTCCGAAATAAAACAAGAACTTCCGGATAAAACTGCGGAAGATAAAATGGAAATGGAAGTAGCATCTCCTGGAGATATTAAAAAAATACCTGATGCTGAACAAAAAAAGGTGGAAGCAAAAAAACGTGCAGAAAAAGAGGAAACAGCTGCGGTGCTTTTTATGAGTACGCATGAACCCGCTAATACTCAAGACACGTCGGAAAATAAACAAGCAACTCCGAAAAAGTTGGCAGAGAAAAAGGAAGAGAATGTTCCATCAACTTATCAGAGTGTACATCTGGAAGATCAGCACATACCGGCAGAAAACATTAAAATAGTTCCGGCTGAGAAACTCTTAGAAGATTTTGTTGCTGAAATTCCATTGTTCAGTAGTGTTCACTTGGGAGATGAAGAACAAAAGACAACAAAAGTTGCTCCCCGCCAAAAAACAAAATCTAAAGCTGTAACTGAAAAAACGCAGACTGTTCCTGAAAAGAAGTCTGGAAAAACTGCTGTAAGTAAAGCTAATGCAAATAAATCAACTCCCAAAAAATCGGAATCCTCAAAAGTGGCAGGCAAAGAACAGCATAAAAAAGTAAAAGCAGAAGCTGCGGAAAAGCCTAGAACAAAGTCAAAAACCGCACAAAGCAAAGTATCTGCGGCAAAAAAAGACTCCCGTAAATCAATGACTTCCAAGTCAACTGTTAAGGAAAAGGATTCTGCCGCAAAATCAGCACAAAACACAAAAGTTAAGTCAAAGGCAATAAATTCGCCGAAGAAGCAAAATACGCCAAATTCTTCGGAAAGGAACCTCAAGGCAACAGAGTCTGTTGCTTAGTGCCGCAGATAATTGAGTGACAGGGGCACAATGTCTTATCAAAACCTACCGTCTATTACTGAATGTGACGCGTATCTCAAGGAACAGAAGCTCCCTAACGGCAAGGCAGTCAGGGAGCAAGTAAACATTGTTTTGAATCTTGTCCGTAAAGAAATCTCCCAAAATTCCGCCGATTCCGTTTCAGTTAACAATACCGAAATTTTAGAACGAGTTGCGGCACAAGTTCGGAAAGAGTCTCGCGGCACACAGCGGGTGATCAATGCAACAGGAGTTGTTGTTCATACAAATTTGGGTCGAGCTCCTTTGTCAGAAAGTTTGTTAAGCAAAGTATTACCCGGAATGAGTTCCTATTCTACACTGGAATTTGATCTTGAGACTGGAAAGCGTGGTTCACGCGACTCGAAAATCCGGAAACTTCTGCGTTCCCTTTCGGGTGCGGAAGATGCGATGGTGGTCAATAACAATGCCGCTGCGGTGTTTTTGATGCTCAAGGCATTGACCACAAATGATCCGGGAGGCAAAAAACCTGAAGTGATTGTATCACGGGGTGAGTTAGTCGAGATCGGCGGCTCCTTCCGTATTCCCGACATTATGCGGGAAGCAGGAGTCAAACTGGTCGAAGTGGGTACAACTAATCGTTGCCGTCTTGCTGATTATGAAAATGCCATTACAGAAAATACTGCCGCTCTCTTAAAAGTACATCCTTCAAATTACGAAATTCACGGTTTCACGGAATCTGTTTCCGTTGAAAAAATGGCAAAACTGGCTCACTCAAAAGGCCTGTTTTGTTTTCATGATTGGGGAAGTGGAAGTTTTTACAAGTTCAAGCAACGTGGATTGAGCGAGTATTTAACCGCAGAACAGGAACTTTCGGCAGGTCCGGATTTACTCGCATTTAGCGGAGACAAACTGCTTGGCGGTGTTCAGGCCGGTGTGTTGCTCGGTAAAACTGAAAACATTCAAAAACTTCGAAATCATGCTCTCTATCGAGCGTTACGTTTAGACAAGGTGACGCTTGGTTTGTTTGAGGCGACACTTGGAGCATATCTTGATTTAAAAACTCTACCAGAAAATGTTCCTACCATTGGTCTGCTGGAATTGACTCGCGAAGAAATTCGAGGCAAAGCAAAAGACTTTATTAAACAGCTCAAATTACCGAAAAAAACGGCCTGGAATTGTGAACTCCTTGAGACAGAATCCCGTACCGGAGGGGGCGCTTTACCGGAACTCCCTTTAGAATCCGCAGCCCTTGTTTTGTCCCATCCGGAATGGTCGTCAAATGAATTACAGGAATGGTTTCGATCACAAGCAGTACCGGTCATAGTCCGGATTCATGAAGAACAAATTTGGCTCGATTTCCGGACAATTCTTCCACATGACACAGCTGAGCTTCTGCAAGTCCTTTCACGTCTGACAGCAGATTGATTTTGTTGTTCCTCAATTGCCATCCCTTTTTTCCGTCAGCAAAATTATAACTGACAAACCTTGTCCTGCTTAAACTAATAAAAGGTCTTTTTCTTGCTTGGTCAATGGATCAGCAAAGCATAATTAAAACTAAAACAAATATTTTCAAAAGTGCCCATTTTTAAAAATCAATTACATATTTCCGGCATAATGAAATTGGCGACAATTATCGGAAAAGCATTTCTGCTTTGTCTTACATTTCTCTACTTTTCAGTTACAAGTTGGGGACAGTCCAATAATTATCAGGGAAACGTCAGCAATTTGGAACAGACTGAACTCAGTGGATTCAGTGATGATGAGCGGATAAAATTATTGTTATTGAACCTCCTTCCTGCAGGAATGACTGAGACTGCGGCAGCCGAAATTGCCAAGGCACTCCAGTTGAATATTTACAACACCAATCATTTTTCAGTAGTAGGGCCCGCTGAGTGGAATGCGGAAATCAAAGATCAGGATCCGACTTTGGCGGACTGTCATGATATTGCTTGCGGCGCGAAGATCGGGAAATTATTTCGTGCAGATAAAGTTTTGGTTGGGACGCTTCATTCAGAAATAATGCTTAATGAAAACAATGAAGAGGAACCGAGTTTTGTGCTTTCCATCAGAATGGTGGATACACGAACGAACATCACTAATTTCAGTGATGAAGTACAATTCACTGATCTGCAAATGCACGATGAATTATTCCGGATGGCTGCAAGAATTTCAGATAACACCTTGTTAATTGGTAATGTCTTGAACACAAAGCAGTCCGGAATTACCTTAAATATCGGGCGGGCGCAAGGTATCAAAACCGGACATCAGTTAGTCATTTCTCGTCGGGCCTCTTTTAAAACAGATAATGGAGAAAAAACGCAGGAAAAAACTTATCAAAATATTGCATTAGCAGAAGTTGTTCAAGTGAGCGATTTGTCAGCAGAGGCAGTTATCGTGCAAAAAATTTCTGCTGTTGCGCAAGGAGATCAAGTTCAAACTTATATTGATAAAGAGAAACTAATTAGCTTGATCAGCCAAACTCGTAAGGAACTTGATACTCAAAAAAGATTGAAACCAAAAAAACGTGTTATCCGCTTAAGACAGCCTGCCGGAAAGGAGAGTTCTGATTATGCGCTATGGTCGAACCGCTTTAGGCAATCTAAAATTCTACATGATCGCTGGCTTTATACTACAGCGGGCGCCGGTGGAGCAACAATCCTGTTTCTCAGCGGCATGATCAAACTGAGCGGAGTTATGAGCGCTATTCCCTGGATAGCAGGCGCCGGAACTGTTTATAGTGGAATCCGCTATTTCCATTATCGTGATTTAATGAATGAATTTTCCACAGAAGGCCGATCCCTTGGTTTCATTTCCAGTTCATTCACTCCACAACCTTCCGGCTGGCACTTGAATCCAGTCCCAAAAGGTTTTCAAATTGCCTGGGTCAAGCGTTTCTGAAAACGTACTGTCGAAGTCCATTTTTCTCCTTCCCAAAAAATTTCTCTCCAGCTTCTGTTTTCTAATCTTCCAGAATAGATTTGCTCTGCTCAAAAAATTACTGAGCAACGTGTGTAAAATCATCTTGAGTTTAAGCCTAAAAACTTGGAAACTGTGACACGTCATCAGCGCGTATTTTGGTAAATTACCAACTGATAATTTTTAATTGAGACAATAGTTTGACGACTTCAAACCCGCTAATCTATGAAAAAATGGGGATGGTGAATAAAATTATTATTTGCTTTACTAAGCTTTTAGAAGGAATTTCAAGTGAAGTGAAAGGCAGAAATGACAGCAGCTGAATCACAAGAACAGCTCTATTTTGCGCTACAAACTTTCACTGAAGTAAACCGTATCATCACATCTTCTCATAATTCTGATGAGACGCTGGCGAGAACTGTCAGGATGATTGCAAAGCGGATTAAGGTGGATGCGTGTTCGATCTATATTTTTGATGCGGATCAGTCAATTCTGATCCTTAAAGCAACTCACGGACTTGATCCATCGACCATTGAGAAGGTTCGTATGCGTCCTTCAGAGGGTTTGGTTGGTTTAGTACTTGAGCGTTCAGTTCCGGTGCAAGAATCAAAAATGCATGAACATCCACGCTTCAAAGCATTTCCGCAAACCAAAGAGGATTCATTTTCATCTTTTCTTGGAGTTCCGTTAATTGAGCACCGAAAATCTTTCGGTGTGCTTGTTGTTCACACTGTTGAACCGCGTACATTTTCTCCGGAGGAAGTTCAATTACTGAGTTTAATTGCAACTCAAATCGCCAGCCTCGTCTCAAAAGCACTGCTCCTCAAGCAGTTGGATACCGCGACTCAGGAAACTGACAGCAAACCAAGTGAAGAAATATCTTTTCAGTTATACGGACAACCGGTTGCTTACGGAGTTGCGGTTGGTAAAGCTGTACTGCTCAAGCAGTCTGATATTGAAGTTCCGGAAAAGACCAGTTACAGAACAGCTGAACTTGAAATGTCTGACTTTCAAGCTGCAATGGATCATACAATTTCTGACACTTTGGAATTGATTGAAAAAGTCACAGATCGTGTTGGAACGGAAGAAGCCTCCATTTTTCACGCGCACCTGATGTTTTTGGAAGATCATCATTTTCAGGAAAAAATTGAGTCTAAGATTGAAGAAGGAAATACTGCGGCATGGTCAATTTATAATACTGTGCACGAATACCTGAAAGCTTTTGCTGAAATTAATGATCCTTATTTGAGTGAAAAAGGCGCGGATTTAAAAGACGTCGGTTACCGCCTTTTACACTATTTGGGACATGAAGTACTTTCTGTTTCAAAAAAGTCAGGAATTCTTGTGGTTCGACAACTGCTTCCTGGAGATATTGCAAGGATGGATACGACACGCATCAAGGGTATCGTATTGTCCAGTGGCGGAGTTGTTTCTCATGCAGCTATTTTGGCACGTTCACTGAGGATTCCAGTAGTTTGTCTCGAGGACAATGAATTGGAGCAAATTAAAGATGGGACACCAATCGCCATAAATGGGGATACCGGATTTGCTGCAACATATCCGAATAAAGAGGTTCTGGACGAATTTAAACATTTGTTGCTCAAGCAACATAATTATTATGAACACCTCGAAGAGTTTCGAGATATTCCTTGTAAAACAAGTGATGGAGTACGTATAAATTTATTGGCTAACGTTGCTCTTGGCGGTGATGCAATTCAGTTAATTAGCTATGGTGCAGAAGGCGTAGGACTATTCCGTACAGAGATTTATTTTCTTTCTCTAGATCGCTACCCGAACATTTCCGAACAAACAAAAGTATATCGTGATTTACTGGAAAGTGTTGCGGAAGATCAACCGGTAGTTTTCCGAACATTGGACGTTGGAGCGGACAAAGCGGCGCCTTATATGGGATTTCTGGATGAGGATAATCCCTTTCTAGGTTACAGAGCAGTACGGCGTCAATTGAAAGAAAAAACTGTTCTCAAAGAACAATTATCTGCGTTGCTTCATGCAACAGGAAAACGACCGAATGTACGTGTACTTTTTCCGATGATCACAAATGTAAGTGAAATCAAACAAGCAAAGGCATTGTTTGAAGAGTGCCGAAAGGAAATTGAAACGTCCGGAAAGACAATTGCGAAAATTGCAGTTGGTATGATGTTTGAGGTTCCCAGCGCCTTTTTGATTTGTGAAAAATTTATGTCGGAAATTGATTTTTGTTCGATAGGCAGCAACGACCTCACTCAATACGTGTTGGCTGTTGATCGCAATAACCCTCAAATTTCTGATCTTTATGATCCATTGCATCCTGCGGTTCTTAAATTAATTAAACAACTTGTGGAAACGGCGGATGAACATAATAAGCCGGTTGAATTGTGTGGCGAAATGGCTTCTGACCCTGACGGCTGCGTGATTTTGGTTGGTTTGGGAATCGACTCCCTCAGTATGAATGCGCCTTTAATTCCGGTTGTCAAGAAACGTATCGCAGAAATTTCGCTTACCGATGCAAAATCCCTTGCGCAAAAAGCGTTGAACGCGTCTTCTCCGGAGGAAGTTCGAGAAATTATTCGAGAGTGTTTTCCAGAATTCCACACTTATGAAAAACATAAAGCATGATAACAAATAACGAACCTCATAAAATCTGTTTGATTCATGGCAACCAACAATTATTGGTAGATGAAACTACTGATAATTTAATTGAACAAAGGTTGGAGGGGCGAGAACATGAGTGGAGTTTGGAGCGCTTCAATGCGCAGGAAATGCTTAAACCAAGCGGAGAATCTGCAAAAAGCAGTATTGATGATTTTTTGATCAGTAGTGAAACATTACCGATGCTTAGTGATCGGAAAGTAATCCGGATTGACAATTTTGAACTGATCAAAAAAGCAGTAAAGAAAAATGACAGTTCTTCAGCCAGCAGGCTTTTTGAAGCGGTTGAAAACATAATCAAAAATCCTCCGGATTGCTTGTGGTTTATCTTCACCAGTATGGCAATGCGTGAGCAGGATTTCAGCAAACCACTCTACCGTGGCATCAAACAAAGCGGTCGGATACAAAAATTTGTTTCATACGATAATAGTTCACCGTTTAACTGGGTTATTCAACGTGGCGAAAAAAAAGGATTGCCGCTGTCTTATGATGTTGCCCGTTTGCTGATTGACATAGTAGGTAACGATCTGACTGACTTGGACCATGAGTTGGAAAAATTGAGCCTATATTTATCAGGCAAAACCATAACTGAAGAACTCGTCAAAGCACATATTCGCGGTCATAAACATTTTACTGTATTCCGTATGACGGAAGCACTGTCGCGTAAGGAATTGTTGCCTGCCCTGGAAATTCTTGATCAACAGCTGCAAGCAACGCCGCGGGAACATGTGCGCCTTTTTGCACTTATCATTATGCAGTTTCGGCGGATTCTTTTGATTCATAGCATGTTTGAACAATTCTGTAAGGAAGGTGAAATTTTAGCAAAAATATCCCTGCCTCCATTCCTCGGTAAACAAGTTCTGGCACAAGCAAGAAATTTCAGCAGTCTTGAAATACAAAATATTTACGCAGAACTTGCTCAGTTGGATTTGCGTGTAAAATTTCAAAGTTCTCTTGCTCCGTTAATTCTACAGGACCTCTTTCAGCGTATTTGTACAGGGCAGTTCAAAACGGCGGCCTAATCAACTTCAGCGTGGATTGAAAATATTTTCCAGCCTGCAACATGTTCACAGGTTTTTCAACCGTCTTTCCATTTTTATTATGATGAGTAAAAACGTAAATTTCCCTCGTCTTTTTTCTACAATCAATCTGCGTGGACACACCATGCGCAACCGTATTGTTTTTGGTGCGCACACAACCAATATGGCGGAACAGGGTCTTCCGGGAGAAAGGCATCTCGCCTATTACCGTGAACGGGCAATGGGAGGAGCGGCAATGTTAGTCATTGAACCGATGCCGGTGCATCCTGCGGCGGTTCTGACTCGCGGTAATTTCCGGAACAGTACCGATGAAGTCATTCCTCACTTTAGGAAAATTACGGAGGTGGTTCATGCTGAAGGAGCCTTGATCCTGCAGCAACTTTATCACGTGGGCCAGCATGGAGATGCCGACAATTCTTATCATGCCAACTGGTCGCCTTCCGGACGTCCGAGTTACCACGATTCCGACGGCAGTCACTCAATGCTTGAAACCGAAATAGAGGAGACTATTGAGGGTTTCGTGCAGGCAGCAAGAAGATGCAGGGACGCAGGATTTGACGGTGTCGAAGTTTGGGCTGCTTATCACGGCATGGTTGATCAATTTTGGACACCATGGTCAAATCTGCGTACGGACCGCTGGGGAGGCTCGCTGGGAAACCGCACCCGTTTCTCACGTGAAATCATCACCCGTATCCGAAAACTTTGCGGCGAGGATTTTATTGTCGGTATTGCCGTCAATGACGAACCGGATTTCGAAGTCGCATTACAGCGTGAATCGATTGCAGAAATCATTGCCGCACATGACAAGGATCATCTGCTGGATTATGTAACCTGCGGCACCGGAAGCTATTTTGACTTCTACAAGCTGATACCTACTTTTATCTATCCGGAACGCTTGGGAGCAGATCTGGCGGAAGTGCTCAAAGGTGCAGTTTCTCACGCATTGGTAATCGCGGAAAGCCATATCCGGACACCCGAAAATGCGGAAGCCGTTTTATCTGCCGAACAGGCTGATTTAGTTTCAATAGTGCGTGGACAAATAGCGGATCCGCATTTGGCGAACAAAGCTCGTGAAGGACGCTCCGAGGATATCCGTACCTGCCTTTCCTGTAACCAAATGTGCTGGGGAAGACGTGGCCGTGACTACTGGATTTCCTGTCTGGTAAACCCGTCTGCAGGTCGTGAATTCGAATGGGGTGGAGATCGGTTTGTAAAAACTACAAAACCTAAACTTGTACTGGTAGTAGGAGGAGGACCAGCCGGTTTGGAAGCTGCAAGAGTATCAGCGGAACGTGGTCACAAAGTAACACTCGTTGAGGCCGGTGAACGTCTTGGTGGACAATTCAGGTTGGCCGGAATGCAGCCACGGCGGGGTCAGATTATCGATTTGCTCGACTGGTACGCAAGACAGTTGTCTCAACTTGGTGTCGAGGTGCGACTGAATACTTTTCATGATGCAGATGAAATCAAGGAATTCGCGGCAGATGTAACAGTGCTGGCTACCGGATCATTTCCAACTGATACAGGATTTCAGAAAGCAATTCCGCACGTTGAAAAATTGCCCGGAATTGAACTTGGAAGCGTCTATTCTGCTGAAGACGTGATGGCGCGCAGGGCACGTCCTGGAAAGCGTGTAATACTCCTCGATGAAGGCGGAAACTGGAAGGGCTGCGGAACTGCATGGAAACTTGCTGAAGATGGTCATGAAGTGATTCTCGTCACCCCTGATCCTCTTGTGGGCAAGGAACTGCAGCGCATTGCTGCGGACTATCCCCTGCGGCAGCGTCTGGCAAAACTTGGTGTGCGTTTCATTTTGGAGTCCGCAATTACCCGCTGGAGCAGGGAAGGCGCGGATGTCTTCTGCTTTTTAGATGGAAACACACAATTCATTGAGGCAGATTCGCTTGTGTTTGCTACACCAAACATTGCGGAAGACTCTCTCACACTTGAACTTCAGGATTCTGGATTGGAAGTGCTCAATATCGGCGACAGTGCAGGACCGCGCCAGGCTCCTTTCGTAATCTATGAAGGACGCCGCACGGGTTTAAATATTTGAAATTATAAGTTATGACAGATGATTTAAACAAACGAGTTGAAGCGCTTACGTGTTGGCAACAAGCGAGCCTTACGCCGATTCGCTGCGAAGCTATGGAAGGTGGTATCACCAACCGTAATTTTCGGGTTGAGCATAGGAATGAAATATTTTTTGTACGTTTGGGTGAAGATATTCCGGAACATGGAGTCTACCGCTTCAACGAATTGGCGGCAAGCCGTGCGGCGTTTGCTTGCGGGATTTCTCCGGAAGTCGTTCATGCGGAATCCGGAGCAATGGTACTCCGTTTCATTGAGGGCAAGACGCTGGAAGCGGAAAATCTGCGCGATCACTCCACCATGCAAAAAGTTGTTTCTCTACTGAAAAAGTGTCACCAGGAAATGCCGCAGCATCTTCCTGGTACTACCTTGATTTTTTGGGTTTTCCAAGTTGTTCGGGGATATGCGAATACTTTGCGGAAAGGCCAAAGCAGGATGATTCCGGAAATTTACAGATTTATGGAAATTAACAAGCAACTGGAAAAAACGGTTGGGGCGGTTGAAATGAAATTTGGACACAACGATCTGCTCTGCGGAAATTTTATTGACGATGGCCGGAGGTTATGGCTGATCGATTGGGACTATGCCGGCTTCAACAGTCCTCTGTTTGATCTCGCCAACCTTGCTTCCAATAACGAATATTCGGAAAATTTAGAAAAACAGTTGTTGGAAATGTACTTTGAAAAAACGGTTTCTGCTGATTTGTGGAAACGCTATTTTGCGATGAAATGTGCTTCTTTGTTGCGTGGAGCAATGTGGAGTATGGCTTCCGAAATTCACTCCACACTCGATTTTGATTACGTCCAATATACCACCGAAAATTTGGTACGCTTTGAAAAAACTTATGCAAACTTTGAAAAATTATGAAAAATATTTTACCAAACCAAGCACAAATCATCGTCGTCGGCGGAGGCATTATCGGCTGCAGCGTTGCTTATCATTTGGCCAAAGAAGGAGCAAAAGATGTGCTTTTGCTGGAACGTGGACAACTGACTTGCGGTAGTACTTTCCATGCCGCCGGATTGGTCGGGCAGTTGCGCAGTTCCGCCAACATCACCCGTCTCCTGAAAAACAGCGTTGAGCTTTACCGCAGTATTGAAGCCGAAACAGGACAGGCAACCGGTTGGAAAATGAACGGTGGTTTGCGGTTGGCCTGTACACAGGAACGCTGGACAGAACTAAAACGCCAGGCGACAACCGCGCACAGTTTTGGTTTGGAAATGGAATTGCTCAATCCGCAGGAGGCGCAGAAATTGTGGCCCTTGATGGAAGTCGGAGACGTGATTGGAGCCGCGTTTTTACCGACGGATGGACAGGTCAATCCTTCCGACATCACCCAGGCATTGGCCAAAGGCGCGAGGATGCATGGTGTAAAAATATTTGAAAATACCGCAGTGACCGGAATCCGTCTGGAAGATTCCGGAAAAGCCGGTGCTAAAAAAGTCGTTGCCGTGCAAACTGAAAAAAGCGAGCCTTATGGTGAAATTCTTTGTGAAACGGTCGTGAACTGTGCTGGACAATGGGCTAACGAACTAGGAAATTTGGCAGGTGTCACAGTACCTTTGGTTTCGGTGGAACATCAGTATTTGATCACCGAACCAATTGAAGGTGTTACTCCGGATTTGCCTACTTTACGGGATCCTGACAAACTGACTTATTGGAAAGAAGACGTGGGCGGTTTAGTAATGGGCGGTTACGAACCGAATCCTATTGGCTGGGCCACAGAAGGAATTCCGCAGGATTTTATTTTTCAGTTGCTTCCGGAAAATTTTGAACATTTTGAGCAACTGATGCATCCTGCTGCCGAACGTGTTCCGGCACTTGAAAACGCCGGAATCAGGAAATTTATCAACGGCCCTGAATCTTTTACTCCGGACGGTAATTTTATTTTAGGTGAAGCTCCGGAAGTCAATAATTATTTTGTAGGCGCGGGATTCAACGCTTTCGGAATCGCTTCTGCCGGAGGTGCGGGAAAGGCGCTCGCAGAGTGGATTATTGCCGGAGAACCGCCGATGGATTTGTGGGTCGTGGACATCCGACGTTTCAGCAAAATTCATCAAAACGAAAACTGGGTTCGCAACCGCACGCTAGAACTTTATGGAAAACATTACACCCTCAGTTGGCCGCACGATGAACACGAAAGCGGACGTCCTTTTTTGACTTCACCGATTTATGAAAAACTGAAAGATCAAGGTGCCTGTTTTGGATCCAAACTGGGATGGGAACGTCCAAACTGGTTTGCACTGGCAGGCGTTGATCCAAGAGATATTTATTCTTACGGAAGGCAAAACTGGTTTCCGCATGTCGGCGAGGAACACCGTGCGGTACGTGAACGGGATGCTGTTTTTGATCAAAGTTCATTTGCCAAATTCCGCATCATCGGCATCGATGCAGAAAAAGCTCTTACCAGGATTTGCGCAAACAATATCGCTAAACCACCTGGATCACTGACATACACGCAAATGTTAAATAGCAAAGGCGGAATTGAATGCGATTTGACCGTGGCGCGTTTGGCGGCTGATGAGTTTTATCTGGTAAGCGGAACCGCATTCCGGACACACGATTCAGCCTGGATCCGCAGCCAATTCCTTGCTGATGAAAATGTTGAATTGCTGGATATCACCGAAGAATGGGCGACTTTCTCTTTGATGGGACCGCTGGCTCGTTTAGTACTGGCGCA
>JAESQU010000110.1 GCA_016764995.1 SAR324 cluster bacterium
AGTACTCCAAAATCCGTACTTTCCGCAGAAGGAAAAACCAGCGCCCTGTTTTTACTGAGAATTAGTTCATCCGTCTGTGTCCACTCGCGAATCCGGTTTATCAACCACTTTCGGCTGGAGCCGTCATCAAGAATTGCCTGAAGATAATAGTCGTCCTGACCCCTGTTTTTGACAAACACAGAAGATATTTTTATGGATTTAAAATATCCATGATCCAGTACTGCAGCGAGTTTGAGGGCTTTTTGCCGAGATGTATATTCCGGAAATGCAAATGCCGGTAGACTTATTCCCACCAGAAAAAGGGAGAACGCCAGAGAGATAAAATAGATTTTTTTATTCAAAATTCTTTCCCACATAAATTTCAATATCGGTTGCCAATTTGCTGTTCCTGCTGAGCGGCACAGGTTCAAGCACCTGTTCTCCCGGCAGAACCTCAGCCAAAATCAAAGCTGCTTTCAACAAGTTTGCATGAAAGTAAATCTTAGTTTTGGCCAGGATCGTTTGTTCCCGTACCGAAGAGATGTTGACGATTTTCAACTTCATGCCCATCCGCTTTTCAAGTATTTTTTTCTGTCGTCGATCCAGCATGACGGCCAGCCTCTGCGCCGCACCGAGTTTTGGAGACGCATTAAGAACAGCAACATTTATTTGATCAAAGTGACGGTAGGACATCAGCGCGGTGACAGGATGCAACAAGATCGCCTCGCGTTTAGATATTACCGACGGTTCCAACTTTGCTTCAAGAGTCAGCGCGATTTGCGTCCCTTCTGCGGAGCCTGTGATAATCACCTTTTTTTTGGGCTTCTGCAAAGCAAAAGTTAAATGACGCGAATCAGATTTTTCAGGATCCAGCACCAGCAAATGTTTTTCTTTACTTGAAATAGTCAGGGTCACATGGAAGTCTATTCCACCGTTTTCTGTTTTAGTTATTTTTTCCTTCAACGTCATTTTTTCCAAAATACCATCCACTTTAAAAGAAGTAATTTCCCTTTCTGTTAAGAGGATATTATTGATAAAAGTATTGGGAAGAATAACTGTGGATTCAGTCTGAGAGTTTCCGCGAGTGATTTTTATATGAGGAAATTGTGCCGGATCAAAATAACCTTTGAAGGACAAGAATGGACTGTTTTTGTCCGCAATCAATTCGAAGCGGTCAAGCATATGTCCGGAATTTACGGACAACGACAAGCCCACAGAAAGAAATAAAAACGACAGGCTGAGTACTAAATATCTGGAAAACCGCATCATCAATTTGCAGTGGCTAAGGTGCATTATTGAGGTATCCTGCCGGTACAACGCCGGCGGAGACACCCACTCATAAATGCAGAAAATGAGCCACTAAAGCAAAGCAATCATGATTCAGAAGAATCGTCAGAGGATGACGGGTCTTGAGGTTCCTCAGAATTATCTTCCTGAACGTTGTTTTCAGGAGCAGTTTCTGCTGCTGTGTCTGTAGCTGTGTCTGTAGCTGAGTCTGTTGAACTTTCCACGGCCGGAGGATTTTCACCGTTTGCTTCAGTTTCATCATCACTCTCATCTTCAATCACAGGTGCAATGCCGATAACCTGTTCATTCTTCTCAAGTCGAATCAGTCGATTACCCTGCGTGACTCTGCCGATTGTACGGATATTTTCAACAGGAATCCGAATCAGTTTACCTAACTGAGTGATTAGAAAAAGCTGGAAGTGCTCCTCAACTTCGAGCACATTCACAACCGGACCATTTGTATCAGTAATCCGGATTGTTCGCATTCCGTAGTTACCCCTGTTTTTCGCAAGTGTATAATCTGCGATCGGTGTCTTTTTGCCAAATCCGCCTTCAGTAACCGTCAGTAACACACCGGTTCCCGTGAGTGCCAGCGCAGAAACCACTCTGTCCCCCACACGAAGTCTAACACCTCTAACACCTCTTGCCTGCCGCCCCATGGGACGCAAAGTTGATTCGTTAACTCGTAAACCCATACCATCACGGGTTGCGAAAAACAACTCCTGATCACCCTCTGTCAGTTGCACAGAAATCACTGAATCACCTTCGTCAAGAGAAATTACTCGCAGGCCAGTCACACGGATTTTCGCGCAATCAAGCATTGGTGTTTTCTTGGCGACACCCCTTTCCGTACAAAGGAAAATATATTTGTTTTCAGCTTCTTTCGGAACATTCAAACAGGAGCAGATTGTTTCGCCTTCGCGCAAAGGCAGCAAATTTATTGCCGCTTTCCCGCGTCCAGTCGGACCTGCTTGCGGCAGTTCAAAAACTTTCTTGCGGAAAACCTGACCTTTGTTGGTGAAAAAGAGCAAGTAATCGTGAGTGGAGGCGACGAACAATTGTTCAACGAAATCTTCATCTTTGGTTCCCATTCCCAGGCGTCCTTTTCCTCCGCGGCGCTGCAATCTGTATTCACTGACAGAACTGCGCTTGATGTATCCTTCACGGGAAAGGGTGACAACCATGTCTTCAACATTTATCAATTCCTCAATCAGAATTGAACTGTCGCCTTCAATAATTTCTGTTCTACGTTCGTCACCATATTTGTCTCGGATTTCAATGCTCTCGTTGCGGATAATCTCGATGACACGCTCATCTTTGGCAAGAATGTCCTGGTAGTCCGAAATTGCTTTACCAACTTCCTCATGCTCCGATCTTATTTTTTCCTGCTCCATACCAGTCAAGCGCTGCAATTTCATATCTAAAATTCCATGTGCCTGACGTTTTGAAAGACCATAAGATTCCATCAAAACCGCTTCAGCGGTAATTCCGCTTTCTGCTTTGCGAATTATTTCAAGCACCGAATCCAGATTTTCCAGCGCGATCATCAAACCTTCAAGCAGGTGCATCCGATTTTCCGCCTGTTTCAATTCGTAACTCGTCCGGCGTGTAACTACCTCGATCCGGTGCAGAAGAAAGAACTCCAGCATTTGCTGCAAAGCCAGAATTTTAGGCTGCTTGTCCACAATGGACAGCATGATAATTCCGAAACTTGACTGCAAAGAAGTATGTTTGTAAAGATTGCTCAAAACAACTTCCGGGTTTTCTCCGCGCTTCAATTGGATAAAAATGCGCATTCCTTTCCGGTCAGACTCATCTCGTAAATCTGAAATTCCGTCCATCTTTTTGTGACGTACCAGTTCCGCGATTTTTTCGAGCAGAACCGCCTTATTGACCATGTATGGCAGTTCCGTCACAATAATCAATTCCCGTCCGTCTTTAGTTTGTTCAAAATGACTTTTTGCACGAATCCGGATAATTCCGCGTCCTGTGGTGTATGCATCATAAATTCCTGCTTTACCAATAATCGTTCCTCCAGTTGGAAAGTCCGGCCCCGGAATGAATTCCATCAAGTCCTGAATTGTGGCAGTCTTACGATTATCCAGATAATAAAGCAGTGCATTCATCACCTCAGTTAAATTGTGCGGTGGAATGTTACTTGCCATGCCTACCGCAATTCCGGTAGAGCCATTTGTTAGTAAATTCGGAATCCGTGAGGGCAAAACCGTCGGTTCTACTAAAGAATCATCATAGGTAGGAACAAAATTAACCGTGTCTTTTTCCAGATCAGCCAGCAGTTCATGTGCAACTTTCCGCATCCGAATTTCGGTATAACGCATTGCTGCCGCAGAATCACCATCAACTGAACCAAAATTTCCCTGCCCGTCAATCAATTGGTAACGCATGGAAAAATTCTGGGTTAACCGAACCACTGTGTCATAAATTGCCTGGTCACCATGAGGATGATATTTTCCCATCACATCACCCACCACGGTTGCGGATTTGCGGTAAGGTTTATTGAAGTCGTTGCCCTGTTCACTCATTGAAAACAGCACACGCCGATGCACAGGTTTCAGGCCGTCCCTGACATCCGGAAGCGCACGTCCGACAATGACGCTCATTGCATACTCCATGTAGGAGTCTCGCATTTCGTGGACTATATCTGTTTCAAGTATTGTTTCGCTCATGGTTCAAGAATAGCTAAATTAAATTACGTTTTCAGGAAACTTCCTGTCTCAATATAATTGGAATAAGTGTGGGGCGATGGAATTGATTGATGCCCCATTCTTAGTCCTTCCAAATGAAACTCAAGTGCTTCGCCCATATTTTTCTCTACCTCTTCTTTGGTTGCGCCTGTGGCGACACATCCGTCAATATCCGGAGAGTATGCAGAAAAACCGGTGCTTGTTTCTTCTATAACAATCAGATATTTCATTTGTTTATCCTTGGTTGTTTGAAAATACTATTTTGAGTGCCTGGCGCCAACTCATCGCTGAGTTTTCCGGCAACAGTAACAGTTCCTAGTTTAGTGGGATGTCTGAACTGTTTGTGACTTCCTTTTGTTCGATCCAGATACCAACCATCATCTTTTAGCATTTTCAGGATCTGTTTTACTTTCATTCAGCTCTCAAAGGGTTTCAACTTCATAAACGTGATCGCGCTTTTGAAGTACGACAACTTTTTCCATCACGTCACCCTGCTGAATTTCATTGACAACATCCAGTCCATCAATGACTTTTCCGAAAACAGTGTGTTTGCCGTCCAGATGCGGTGTTGGTCCATGTGTGATGAAAAACTGGCTTCCGTTTGTTCCGGGACCAGCATTGGCCATCGAGAGAATTCCGGCACTGTCATGTTGACGTTCCGCTGTACATTCATCATCAAAATTATAACCTGGACCGCCGGTTCCGGTACCATCAGGACATCCGCCCTGGATCATGAAATCAGGAATGACACGATGAAAATTCAGTCCGTCATAAAAACCTTTTTCGATCAGTGAAATCATATTTGCCACAGTGTTTGGCGCATCGTCTTCAAACATTTCAATTGTCATATCTCCACGATCGGTCTGGAACAGAATTTGTGGAAGTGAGTCAGAAATTTGTTTTTCGCTCATAGTCTTTATTTATTTGTGTGTTTAATTGATTGAAATTATTATTTAGATTCCGGAGAGTCAGAATTATCTCCTCCAGATAAAGCTGAGAGATCACCCAGCCCGAGTGAAGAAAAATCAAAGTTGGAAGCGGCAGCGGAGGTCTCTGCATCAACCCATCGATCATTTTCAAATAAAAGCAGTTTGGCAACTCCGCGAAAAGGATTAAAAATTTTAAGATATGATTCTTCATCCTCACCCTCCAGCGTTATGTCTGTATCGGTCTCTTCAATAATTTTTCCCGCATATTTGACCGATAAGCTTTTAGGAAAAGTTACTTGTTTTTCTTCAATCTTCATAATTATCTAACTTATGATTGCAGTCAATAAATAATCTTAGTTTTTTGCCGCTAAGATCGCTAAGAACACTATGGGTTTAAAAAAACGGACATAACGAAATTGTTTTACTGCTAAGTCCGCTAAGAACTAAAAGGGTTTTCTGTGCGGACGTAACGCTTCCATTCTAATTTTTGTTGACTACCAAAATTGATTAATAAGCCAACTGTCAGTCCTGTAGCCTTCAAATAATTGATGATTTGAGCTTCTTCATTTTTAGTCAGTCAGGGAATACACTTGAATTCAACTAGAACTTTTTCAAATCCGATATAGTCAGCAATGAATTCTTTGTCGAGAAATTTTTCTTTGTAACGTACAGGAATCCGAACTTGAGTTTTAAAAGGTATTTCAACCCTCTTTGATTCAAGAACCATTGCTTCCTCATAAACTGACTCCAGGAAACCTGATCCCAACTCCTTATGCACTTCTATGGCGGCACCGATTATTTCGTAGACTTCGTCTTTACATAACAACTCGACCAGCGACATCTCTTTCTAAGCGTTCTTGGCAGCGAATCCTTTTCCACCTGTTGCCTTAGTTTTCTTAGCGTTCTTAGCGGCGAATCCTTTTCCACCCGTTACCTTAGTTTTCTTAGCGCCCTTAGCGGCTAAATTTTTAAGAAACTGGTGTCAGCGTTTCAAGGCGTGCAATCGCGTGTACCGGTGCATTACTGCCGGCCATCAGGTCATTCAGCGCCGCATAAACTATCCGCTGTTTTTCCAGCGTTCGTTTTCCCGCAAACACCGGAGAAACAACCTGAATTTCAAAATGCCTGCCGTCGCCACCAACTTCCGCAGTTGAGTCTGGAACAGATCTTTCAATCGCCTGCTTGATTTGTTCTTCAATTGTTTGCGGACTAGCAAATTCACTCATAAATACTCCTGCTTAAAATTACATCCAACTTGGTTTAAAACCTTCTTCCTGTTCAGGTGGTTCAAACATAAAAGACGTTTTGCAGCCACATGAACCTTTGGCTGATGGATTGTTGAATTTAAGACCTCGATCCATCAAACTATAACTCCAGTCTATTTCTGTATCCTTGATGTAGAGGTGACTTTTTTTATCAACTAGAATCTTCAAATCCTGTGATTCAAACTCCAAATCAAATTTTGTTTTTTTTGAGTCAAAATCCAGAGTATAAGTAAAACCGGAACAACCACCGCCCTTAATTCCAACGCGCAAACAGACGTCATCGGCCACATCATTTGCCAGCATTATTTTCTGAATTTCCTTTGCCGCGTTTTCTGTCAGTGTTATCATAGCTTCTCCTCTATCAGTGATCCTCGCTGACCAAGTTTCGGTTCCATTCCGGAATTTCAACGATGATGTTTTCAGAACCATTCGGCACACATTGACAAGCGAGCCGTGATTGGGGTTCCAGCCCGGGCGCTAAATCCAGCATATCCTCTTCATCATCAGTTGCCTCGTTGCAGCTTTCAAGTCCCTGCCGAACGATAACATGACAGGTGGAACAAGCACAGACACCTCCGCAGGAGTGATCCAAATCAATCCCTGCAGCAAGGGCTGCATCCAGAATTGAACCCGGAAGACCCTCGCTTTTTGTTGAGATTTTTTCCGAAAATATCTCTACCTTATTCTGCATCGGCATGAACGTTACATCATAGTTCTGCTGAGGTAACTCAAATTCAGCTTTCTCTATATAAGGATTTGTGCCTGCCATTATCTGTTTGAACAATTTTTTGAGTGAAACTTCAATTCTGAAATTATACTGAGTTTAGCACAATAAATCAATGCAAGAAGCAAAATATTCAGAATTATTTACCAACAGATTTTCTTCTGTAAATCAGGAAATATCGGTGCCGTTTTGCTTATTTAAGGCGGGAATTTAAAAACGCGAGTAAATCCGGACTGGCCCAATCTCGAATACCCAGGGCTCTTCCCAGAACAATCCCTTCCGGATCAATCAGATAAGTAACAGGAATATTTACAACTCCATAGAGTTTAGTAATTTCCAGTTCTGGATCAGCTACGAGCGGGAACGTTAAACCGAATTTTTCGCCAAATGACTTTATCTTATCAACACCTTCTCCCATTGCTACCGCAAGTACAACCAGTTTTTTTTGGCCCATTTGCTGATAGGCCTTTTCCAAATCCGGCATTTCTTTCAAACAGGGTGTGCACCAGGTAGCCCAAAAATTCAAAAAGACAAAACTTCCCCGAAAGTCCTTCAAACTTACCTTCTTGCCGTCACTCTTTTCTCCGGCGAAATCATGAGCCTCAATCCAAAGCGTTGCGGGAGTAATCCGCAGACTTTTCAGAAATTTTTTTTCTTCCGCAGATATAGGTGCCGGTTTGCTTTGTACTGCGGGCACAACCAAAACTAAAAGCGAAAGCAACAGAAACAAGCACGGCCATATTTTTTTGAATAAGATTGAATTTAAATTGGACATTATGAAATTTTGAATAATTTTAAGCTCAAAATTACTTCATTGTTTGCTAAAGCTTTTGGAAAATTAACAGCATTTATTTTACTCCAAAACGACGTACTGCACAATCAGCAATACAAAATATTCATGTGGAACATCTGGAAGCAGGAGGCCAGTTATAGATCACACGTACAAAATCATGGTTTTCAACAAAACCATTTTTTTGCAATAATTCCGAAAAAGCTCTTTGTCCTGAAGAATCGCCGATGGCCAAAACGATCAGAGCGTCCCGGAACTGTTCCAAAAATTCGGGTGGTGGCAATTCAGGGAAACCCCATGCCGGCCGTCCTTTGACGTAACGATCCGGCGGCCCCGGACGATTATCTACAAAACCCAACAGTTTTACGCCACGGTTTTCAAAACTTTGCGCGGCTTGTCTGCCCGTCGGCCCTGAACCAACTATGAGCACGCCACGTCGATTTTTGAGCCAGCCAAACACCTGAAGGAAATGAGCTTTTGCTTCAAACATGGCTGGACGTTTATACATCGCTTCACGTCTGGAGAGACGTCCGGGAGCATGATATTTGCGCAGAAGCGTTTCCGGATGTTTCCCAAACTTCGCACCTTTTTCGTATGCTCTTAAAATTACGTCATAATCTTCTGCCCATGGATTTTCAGAGTAACCGCCAATTTTGTTAAATAATTCCCGCGCCGCAAAAAAAGTCGGATGCACAATTGGCGATTCCGCAAACAAATCGCACACAATCTGTTCATGAGAAATCAAGGAGTTGCTCCAGGATTGGTATTGAATTCCGCTTTCCGGGAAAATTCCGGAATCCGTGAAACCTTCCACCCTGCAACCGATTAAATCCAGTTCAGGATTTTGTATCATCATCTCCAGTTGTTTTTCCAGCCGAGTTTTTTCCATTCTGTCGTCGGCATCCATACGGGCGATGTAGTTCCCTTTGCACTCCGCAAGTCCAGTATTTAACGCGGAAACAATTCCATTTGCGGAAGTCCGGATTATCCGAATTCTTGAATCCCGCCCTTTTGCTCTTTGCAACATTTCCGTAGTTTCATCGGTGGAGCCGTCATCGACAACCACCAGTTCGAAATCTTCGAAACTCTGTTTTGCAATATCTGCCAGGCAGTTTCCTAAGACAGGAGCATCGTTCCGGACCGGCATCAGAATGGAAATTATAGTTGCGGATTTCAAAGTATTATTCAGAAAAATTTGTTGCCAAAAGCAGTTTTAGAATTTGATCTCGCCGGTTTTTTTGCTGATTTAACAGGATCACAAAATAGCGTGGTTTGCTGCCGGGCAAATAACCGGCCATTGTGGAAACACCCCGCAGCGTTCCGGTTTTGTATAAAATTCCGTTTTCTCCGTGCAGTAGATTTCGCTGCTCAGAAAAGGCTTTCAGCAGCTGCCAGATGGCTTCCGGAGTCAGTCGGTTTTTTCGAGAGATTCCGGAACCTTCCGCGATGCGGAATTGTTTCTCCGGAATGCCAAGTTCTTTACGTAAATATTCTTTGAGAGCACGAATTCCTTTTTCCAATGTGGCCGGTGCTCCGTAACGTTTTAAGCCAACGCTTAATAAAAGTTGATTGGCCGTAAAATTGTTGGAGTAACGCAACATCCCCGCGATCATTTCCGCTAAAGAGTTGGAATTTTTGTGAGTGTAAATAAGACGATCTCCGGAGCCGATTTTCCGAAGAGTGACATTTCCGGAATCAAAAGAAAAACCGGATTGAACTAACAAAGCCTGTACGAGTTCTCCCGCATAAGAAATTCCGGATTTTTTTGGGATACTGATTCGGTGGACTCCGGAAGACAACTTTTTTCCCAAACGCCGCGCAAGCGGAGTCAGAGGAGTTTGTTCTTCGGCAGATGAGACGAAACCTTGCG
>JAESQU010000111.1 GCA_016764995.1 SAR324 cluster bacterium
ACGGTACCGTGGTTCAAAGCACTTCGTGTTTCTCCGGAATTTGAGGCGCGTCAGATTCAGGGATATGGACAGGAAACATTTTTGCTGGACGCATACAGTAAAACTCATTACGGAGGTTCCGGAAAAACAATTGACTGGGGCTTGGCAGCTTCTGTTTCAGGATTGGGAAAGCTGATTCTCGCAGGCGGACTGGCTCCTGAAAATGTTGCTGAGGCAGTCCAGAAAGTACGCCCATGGGGTGTGGATGTTTGCAGCGGAGTCGAAAGCGAACCGGGAATTAAAGATCTGGCGAAAGTCAAAGAGTTTGTACTAAATGTTAGAAATTCCGCTGACAGCTAAGTCATTTCAGTTTTAACTGCGGACAGGTATCTCCGTTTTTCCTGTCTGTTGCATGTTGCAGATAAATCTTAGTCTGTTAAAATAAGCCATCTTTTTTAGAAGCCAGTACATGCTTTGAACCATTGAACTAATACCATGAACAATTCAACATTTACAACAGAGGGCGGTATTAAAATCGAAAAGGCGATTACTCCTTTGGATGCCGAACATGCCCTCGACAAAATTTATCAATATATCGACACCAAAAAAGGCGCGCTTTTTGTCAGCAATTACGAAGTTCCGGACCGCTATTCCCGTTGGGATTTAGGATTTGTACATCCCGCACTGGAACTGATTGCCAGGAAACAGCAGTTTGAAATAAACGCGCTCAATCCAAATGGAACGCGTCTACTTAAATTGATCGCGCCTGTTTTAAACAATCATCCTCATCTTGAAACACTGATTTTTGAAGATGCTCCGGATATTCCCGCAGAAAAAATTTCCGGGACAGTGAAGCCAAGACCGGATTTTTTTCCGGAAGAGGAAAGAAGCCGCCAGCCCAGTGTGTTTTCTGTGATTCGTAAAATATTTGAACTGTTCCGCAGCGTTGATCCTTATCTTGGACTGTATGGCGCATTTGGTTACGATTTGGTTTATCAATTTGAAAATATTGAAGCCAAACATAAACGTGATCCGCAACAAACAGATTGCCATTTGTTCTTACCGGTTGAATTGGTGGTTGTTGATCGGCAAAAGGAAGAGGCATACAAAATTGAATATCATATTGATACTCCGGACGGAATGACCGAAAGCTGGTGGAACACCGGATCCGAATTTCCGCGTGCTTCTGTAAAGGCGGATGGAAAAATAAAGTGTGATCACGCAAAAGGTGAGTTTGAACAGAAAGTGGCAAAAATTCAAGAGGGTTGTCGGCGTGGGGATTTTTTTGAAGTCGTACTTTCTCAAGCATTTTCCACTGCTTTTGCGGAACAGCCTTCAACTTTATTCAAAAGAATTTGTGAACAGAATCCAAGCCCCTACAGTTTTCTGATCAACATGGGTACAGAACAACTTGTAGGCGCATCGCCGGAAATGTATGTACGTGTAAAAGAAGACCGCTTTGAAACAAGTCCAATTTCCGGAACTGTTCCTGTCGGGAACGATCCGATGGAAACAGCGGAACGAATCAAGGAGCTAATTTCTTCGGAAAAAGAAGAATCTGAACTCACGATGTGTACCGATGTCGACCGCAACGATATGGCAAGGATTTGTGAACCCGGCAGTGTGCACTTAATTGGCAGACGTTTGCTGGAACGTTATTCGCGGTTGATTCACACAGTTGATCATTTGGAAGGTATTTTAAACAAAGACAGGGATGCAGTTGATGCGATTTTAACTCACATGTGGGCCTGTACCGTTACCGGATCACCAAAGCCTGTTGCCATGCAAACCATTGAAAATATGGAAAATTCACCACGCGGATGGTATAGCGGCTGTATTGGATTTTTGTGGTTTAACGGTTATGTCAGTACCGGAATGACTTTGCGCACAGTTCATCTTAAAAACGGTCTGGCCACAGTAAGAGCCGGTGCGACTTTGCTTTATGACTCAGATCCTGCTACCGAAGAAAGGGAAACTCACATCAAGGCCTCTGCTTTTTTGGGCGCGACTCTCGGCAGCAAACCGCCTGCTTCCGTTGATTTTGATTTGCCGCAGACAGGCGAAGCAAAAACGGTTTTATTTGTCGATAATCAAGATAGTTTTGTCCACACTTTAGCAAGTTATGTCAGACAAACAGGTGCCACGGTAATCACCCTCCGTTCCGGATTTCCGTATCAGATGCTGGACGAAATATCGCCGGATTTGCTTTTCATTTCTCCAGGTCCTGGATTTCCAAGTGAACAAAAAGTTCCGGAACTTGTCGGTGAAGCACTCAAAAGGGATATTCCAATTTTTGGTGTGTGTCTCGGACATCAAGGTATTGCGGAACATTTTGGAGGAAAATTGCTGACTCTTGAACATCCGGTTCATGGAAAATCAGCAGAGATCATTCACAATGGAGATTCATTTTATTCTGGGCTGCCGAATCCCTTCAGCGCAGGACGCTATCACAGTCTGTATGTTGATGCTGATTCTCTTCCGGAATGCCTGGAAGTCACAGCGAAAACTGATTCCGGATTAATAATGGGACTCCGGCACAAAACTCTGCCCGTGGCTTCTGTGCAATTTCATCCGGAATCTATTCTGACTCTCAAAGATCAAGCCGGATTGCGGATGATCAACAAAGTGATGGCAGAACTGACAGGCGTTCCAAAAAACAAAGAAGGTTTATAAGGATGGAGGAAATTACGCTCGATGAAATCGAAGCTGCCGCACAAATTGTTTATGCGGAAATGCAGGCGACTCCGCAATATTGTTGGCCTTTGCTTTGTGAACGTTTAGGGACAGAAGTCTGGGTCAAGCACGAAAACCATACTCCGAATGGTGCTTTTAAGATTCGTGGTGGATTGGTTTATTTTGCGCATCTCGCAAATTCAGCAGAAAAACCAAGGGGAGTGGTTAGCGCAACCCGTGGGAATCATGGTCAGTCTGTGGGTTTTGCCGCACGACGCTACGGAATTTCCACTACGATAGTGGTTCCTCACGGAAATAGTCTGGAGAAAAATGCCGCCATGCGCTCGCTTGGTGTGAAACTGCTTGAGCATGGTGATGAATTTCAGACTGCACGTGAATTTGCGATAAATCTGGCACGTGAAGAAGAACTGCAAATGGTGCCTTCGTTTGATCCCTTGTTAGTCACCGGAGTCGCAACCTACAGTTTGGAATTGCTGAGTGCGGTCGAGGACATTGATATTGTTTATGTTCCCATCGGTTTGGGTTCCGGAATTTGCGGAATGCTCGCTGCACGTGATGCATTAAACTTGAAAACGGAAATTGTCGGTGTTGTTTCAGCACATGCCACCGCCTATGCTGAGTCGTTCAGTTCGGGCCGTCCCGTTGAGTCTCCGGTCAGTACCAAAATTGCTGACGGAATGGCCTGTAGAACTCCGGAACAGTCTGCGCTTGAAATGATTTGGAAAGGTGTAACTCGGATTGTAAAAGTTAGTGATAGTGAAATTGCGGAGGCAATGCGGATGATGTTTGAGTGCACGCACAATGTTTGCGAAGGTGCTGGCGCTGCGGCAACTGCGGCTGCGCTACAGGAGTCGTCCAAAATTAAAGGACGCAAAGTGGCGGTTATTGCTTCCGGTGGAAATGTTGATCGTGATGTTTTTGCAGCAATACTAAACGGAGAAAATTTCGCAGCATAACTGCGGATTATTCAGCAGGGAATTTTCAAAGCATACAGCGGTATTTGCCTGGAGGTAGAGTGATTTCCGAGGTTCGAGGGAGCACAAAGGTGCGGTCATTCTTAAAATAAACAATTACTTTTGTTTCGTTTAGAATGAGCCAGGCAGGAGTTGATTTGCTCCATGCTTGATGCGGAGCGGTTGCGTCAAGATATGGTAAGCGGCAAATGTAGCGGACTTCCATTGCCCTATCAGCAGGAAATAAAAATCCGGAGGTAGATGAAGACTCGCATCCTAAAAAAAATGTTGATGAAAATAAAACCAGGGCAAGACTTATTTTCATGATTGTATATTGTTGAAGCAGAAATAGATCAACGTTGAATACAAACACGCTCGCAAATATCAGGCTGTTGACGCTTCTTCTTCAACTTCCTCAACTTCAGGAAAGTACAAAATGCGGGAACAGTTCGGACAATTTTTATGGGCATTCGGGTTTGCCATCAACTCATTGACCAATTGTGGTAATAATACCATGTGACAACCGCTGCAACTTTTGTCCTGAATAGCGCAGACTGGTGTAGAAATGCCGCTCTCTTGGCAACGCTCATAAAAACGTTTGATGTTTAGGGGAACTTTTTTCAGTAAACGGTTTCGACGTGGTTCCAGTTTTGCGATTTTCTTTTCTGCTCTTTCCTGTTTTTTCAAGAGTCCGGATGTTTCTTGTTGAAATGCAGTATTCGATTCAGTAAGCTCCGAATTTATCGTTTCAATTTCCAGTTCCAAGTCTTCTTTTTTCATATCAAGTTCGAGCAAATTATCTTCCAGTAAGCCTAACAATTTACGTGCTTCCTCGAGCTGGGTTTTGCTGACTGCAAATTCTTTTTCGTTACGAATCTTTGGAACTTGTTCATCCAGACGCATTATAAGTTGTTCCTGAATTTGGATATTGTTTTTTACCTCTTTGCCTTCACTGGTTAAAAGCTCATGTTCGTTATTTTTTTGTTCAAATAATTTTTGATGTTGGTCTACAACAGATCTTGCAGTTTCTATCTGTCGTGCCAAATGTGACCTGGAAAAGACACTTGTTTGTAAATCCAGATCAGTATTGGCTAAATCAATCAGTGGCTGAATAGTTTGTAACATTGAAGATTTTTTGGAGGAAAAGTCTTGGCAATATTTATTTGTTATCAGAATATTGTTTCAAAAATTGATCGAATTTACAAGTGAAATATTGGATAAACTTTTAACTGCGTTTTGTCTAGCAATGCACCTGCTGATTTTTCTCAATCCGGAAGCAACCGTCTTGGTGAAGGAGAATAACTCACCGTCTGAACAGGTTTTTCTTTTAACAAGCGCAACATTTCCTGAACCGTGCGTGTGAGCAGTGGATCTTCATTTTTGACAAAAGATTGCGGTGTGTCTTCCACTTCAATATCAGGATCAACACCGTAATTTTCGACCGACCAACCTGCGTGATGGAACCAGATGGAGTACTGCGGTTGTGTTGTTGTTGTTCCGTCAACCAGTTGGTAACGACCGTCAATGCCGATCACTCCGCCCCAGGTTCGTTTGCCGACTAAAGGCCCAAGTTTCAGCTGCCGGAAACTTGTCGTGAACATATCGCCGTCTGAACCGGTGAATTGATTTGCAATCACAATCAAGTGTCCGCGCAGAGTGTGATACGGATAGGACTCAGGCGAGCCCCAACGCGGCACGTCGTAACCCAAATGCCGATGCGCTAATTTTTCCAGAATGAGCGGAGATACCATACCGCCTGTATTATAGCGTGCGTCAACAATCAAGCCTTCACGATCAACTTGCGCTAAATATCCTCGATGAAATTCTGCAATACCATGCGTACTCATGTCCGGAAGATGCAGATAACCGACACGGCCTTCGGTCAGTAAGTCAACGTTTTTCACATTATTCCTGACCCACTCCCTATATCGAACTTCCTGTTCACCAAAAAGGGTTTTCACCACGATTTGGCGTTCTTGCGTCGTGCTGATTTTTGCGCCTTTTTTTTGCTGACCAGCTTCAAGAATTGTCAATGGAACAAATTGCCCTGCCTGGTGCACGAGCAATTCTCCCGGAGTTTTGTTTTCATCTACCGGAACTCCGCCAACGGCGAGAAGTTGATCTCCTGCTTTAAGGGCGACCCCCGGTTCTGCCAGCGGCGAATGCTCATTGGTTTTCCAAATATCTCCGGAGTAAATTTTCTGAAAAATCCATTTGCGTCGTTTTGCGTCAAAAACAAGATCCGCACCCAAACATCCGACCGGATAACGTGGTGCATACGGATAATCTCCTCCATACTCATAAGCGTGAGATGTGCCCAACTCTCCTTGCATTTCCCATATTAAATCAGATAGTTCGGAGCGCGAACCAATCCTTGGCAGTAAACGGGCATAGCGTTGGTAAACACGTTCCCAATCAACACCTGAAAGGTCCTCAGTCCAAAAAAATTCTTTTTGCAGACGCCATGATTCCTGAAACATTTGAGCCCACTCTTCCTGATACTGCACCGAAATTCGGATACGGCTCAAATCAAGCCAGCCACTTTTGCGCGAAAAATGTTTATCAGCTTTATTCTCATCCTGAACAGGAACTCCGGCCTCCAAAACCCGTAATTGTTCGCCGGAACTGTAAAGCATGGTGCGCGAAGAATTTTCGGAATCATCTGCTTCGGACGTTTGTACAAAACCGACATGATCGACTATGGTTTCAATTTCCTGTTTTTCAAAATCGTAAATCCATAAAATTCCATCATCCCTTTCTACATCATCTTCTGTTCCTAAGTCGTCGAAGGTTCCAGCGAGTGGAAATTCGCTAAAAATAACTTTGTTTGAAAGACCAATTATTTGTTCATAGACTCCTTCTGAAACAGGAAATTCGACAATTCGATCCGCAATTCCTGCCAAATCAATTTCAACTGAGAGAATTTTTTGTTCAGGAATTTTTTGATCTTTTAATGCTTTTGCATGCTGTATCTCTTGATTTCCACCCCTTCCGGCAGCTTCTCCCATTTCCCGTCCAGGAGCATGCGGTTTTGGTACAAAAGGATTTTGAGTATCTTTTTTCAGTGTTAAAAGATACGGTTTCATCGAACGTGAAAATGAGGTTCCGGTTTGGACAGTGTCCCAAATGGGGTTGAATGTTCTGGATGAAAGAAAATACAGCCAGCGCCCCTCCGGATCAAAAGCAGGACTGAAATCGTAGCGTACAGGTTGAGTGATTTGAAGCGGCTCAGCAGGTTTTATGCGTTTCCCTTTTGCAGAAGGTTTGAGGTCAAGCAGGAATATAGCCGTTAATTCTAAACTCAAGTATTTTGTGTAAGCCAACCATCTTCCATCAGGAGAAAAAACAATTTCACGGATTTCGCGGACTTTTGAGTCATCAAGTTTATAGATCCGTCCTGTTTCCGCATTCATCAAATAAAGTTCCATCCGGCTTGTAGTCAGCGCCAGATGAGGATGCCGTGGTGAAACTGCTATTTCCTGCATACGTCCGGGTGGCAGCTTGTGTGAACAAACTGGTATTTCAGAAGGAAAATCCCCAAAGACATCGAGTTGCTCTTCTATCGAAGAAAGTTTTTTTGTTTTACTTTGAACCACAGATGCATCTGAAATTGCCGCCAAATTTCCGTTTGGCAACCAGCATGGCAAACGATAACGGACACCGTCACGAATACCATGTTGCCGCACTGCCTGTTCCCAAAGCGGCATAGAAAATAATTTTCCACGAGCCGTCAGGGCAACTTCGTGACCCTGCGGGTGGAGCATGGTTTCTTCCCAGTATGTGTCACCATAAAAAAAGCGACGCTGCAAACGTGTTTTTGTCGAGTGCCATCCAATGTTTATTTGATGTTCCCTTTCAGGAGAAGCATTTTCTTGCGGGTCAAGTCTCCATAATTCACCGCCAACGTGATAAACGAGTGTGCTTCCATCTGTTACCGGAAAACGTACGTAATATTCTTTTTGAAAAGTTTCCTGACGTAATTCTTTTCCTTGTGCAGTACATGAAAACAAATTGCCGACTCCTTCGTGATCTGAAATAAACCAGAGCCGTTTTTCCAACCAAAACGGGCGTACAGGGTTTCCTTTTAGCTCGCGAAATAGGCGTTTAAAATTTCCTGTATTCTGTGCGTCAACCCAGATTTCACCAGTCATTCCACCACGATAGCGTTTCCAGCGAGAATTATTCAGGGTGTTGCGTCCCAGCACGATTCCTTTTTTTCCGCCCAACTGCTGATCCACGGTCATTGCCGGACCGTAAGGCAGGCGTTCCACAGGTCCGCCATTGAGAGAAACCTGAAAAAGCCAAGCGTCGCTGCCTCGACTGTGAACAGCTTCGTGTGTGCTGCGGAACCAAATATATTGTCCGTCATGAGACCAACCCACGATATGTGTCACGCTGTTTAACCAAGTCAAACGCTGGAGTGGGCCTCCGCTGGATTCCATCAAATAAACGTCATGTTCACCTTCTTCCATGGTGCAGCAGGCGATCCAGTGTCCGTCTGGAGAAAATGAAGGCGAATGAGTTTCACTGCGGGCACTGGTCAAGCGTTGGGCTCGGCCTCCTTCAAGTGGAACTTGCCACAAGTCGTTTTCACAGACAAAGACGAGTTGATTTTTGTAAACTGTGGGCTGAGTGAAATAGCCTTGTCCGCTTCCGTTTAAAGTGGGACGTTGTTTCCGGATGTTCTTTGTACTTAATTTCACGTGAGGGGAAAAATAGTTAAAAAGATAGTGCTTATTTTAATTCAATTGAAATTCTGTAAACAATTCCTTCCGGACTTTTACGGTTGCTTTCAATGATGTTTTTGTCTTTAAATTCTTCAATTTCTTTCAAATTATTTTTAAGAATTTGGAGTCGATCATAACTGTCAATTGTACCACTGAGCGAAAAACGTTCTGGTGCATATTCTAAACTGTCCACTTGAAAAGGTGCGTCTACATCCAGTAGAGCGGAAATATTTTTGAGAAATTTCAAATTAAAATAGTCGCGTTTTTCAAATCTTTTACTGTTTTCAATATAGTCTTTTCGGCGTGTAATTTTTTCCTGCAGTTCTATCAGCATTGCCTTGACACCGGAAGCAGAAGTTTGGGGTAAGACGCGTCGCAATTCTGCTTGTACCAAGCGTTCAGTCCGTGCAATGTCCTGCTGAAGCAAATCCAATTTAGTGCTTGTTTGCCAGATGAAACTTGCAAAAATAATTATCATGAAACTTGCGGCTACCGCGACGGCACCGCGATTTCGACGTAAAAAGCGCCTCCACGGAGTGCTTTCGTGGTAGAGGCTCAAACGGTGTGGTTCCAGAAATATTTCAGCATTTTTACGTAACTCACCCAGTATTCCCCAATGTTTCCTTTCCAACAGAGCAAGCAGAGATGAATGCGGGTCGATTGAAGCCAGCTCACTTGCTGAATTCAAATCCTCCTCCATTTCATCATCGGCATTTAGATTTGCATCCGGAATATCTTTTTGTGTTTTTTCATCGGAGTCTTCCCGCTGTTTTGCCTCCACCATCAATTCTTCAAGTGTATCCGGAGACTTGGTTTCAAGCTGCGGAAGTGGTGTGAAATTATCATTTATCTCAGCTTCAGGTTGTACGGAAAAGCTTAAACTTTCTCCAGATCTCTCAGCAAATGTTTTTGCTTCAGGCAAAGGAAACGCTCGTGTCCGGAAGATTACGCCATCCCACTTTATTACTGGACCAAAGATTCCATGCATTTCAATTTGACTTTCGGAGCTGTAATTTTTTATCCTCAAATGAAGGGTGAGCTGCGCACATAACCAGCTTAATTCTTCTTTGAGTTGAGCAAATGCTTCAGCATGCGCGGAATCATTATCCGCATGATCTTCACCATCCGAAACTCTGGCGAAACTTTGCAGGAATGAAGGAAGTGAATTTTTCGTATTTGGAAAGTGTTGCTGAAGAATTTCCGGAATACGGTTGGGAAAAATCTTGATTTCATCCAGGCGTCCGTCACGGATTGTGTTCACGAATGCCTCATCGCCGCCAAGATAAATTTGATATAATTCCTGAGTTTCAGGCAGCAGAGAAATTTCATTTTGCTTTGCGCGAAAAAGGGCGTAAGCGGAACAATCTATGTTGCGGATTAACAAGTCTCGTTCCAGACAAAGTTGCTGCAACTGCTGCAAACGATCGCGTCCCATCAACAAAACCAGGGCCTCCGAATTTTGTGCTGACATCGGATGAACCTGCACGCTGTATGCAGAATCCGCTAAATCACCCATCAATTCCTCTTCAAGTTCAAAAGGCAGCGCTTGTTCCACTTTTTTTCGTTCCTGAAATGGAAAAGTAATTTTGCGAAAAGTCACATCTTCTGCAGGAAGCAGAAAAGCAATCGCATGATCCTTCCATTGCTGACGATCCAAAAATTCTCCAATCGGCTTAACCCAAAGCTCAGATTCTGTGCCGTTTGCTTTTCCGGAATTTGTTTCTTTCAGCTCCGAAAAACCAACGTTGTCGTTTGTAATATGGACATGTTGATTTCTTTTGGTCAGGGTAATGCCTTCAATGCAGGACGAATGGGCAGAAAGTAAATAAAAGTCGTTATCCATGAATTAGCATTTTCCATGCTGAAAAGTGAGTTTGAAGATGTGTACAACTTTAACAGAATCAAACAAATTTCTCAAAGAATTGAAAGATACTTTTGTTTCAGCTTGTAAAAAAACTTGAATCTCGTCAGAATCCTCGGAACATTTTTTCATTTTGCTTTAAAAATTACACGGAGTTAAATCATGGCAAAAATGGAGTTGGAAGTTGGGACGTGTCCCACCGGAGTTTTGCTGGCTCTTAAGTCAGTGGACGGCAGGATGCACCACGTCACCGCTATCGAAATGACGAACGATGAAGCACTCGAGATTTCTAAGCTGATTCAGCAAAAAGTAAAAGAAAATCTTGAGTCTCCTGAACCTTCTGAAATCAATTAATTGAAGTTCGAAAGTGAGGAAATAATATGAAACAGGAACGCAAATTAATATGGGGCTGGGCCATGTATGACTGGGCAAACTCAGCATTTGCCACCACTGTTATGGCAGGCTTTTTTCCAATCTTTTTCAAACAATACTGGAGTATCGGCACAGACGTTAATCAGAGTACGGCCATGCTTGGATTCGGAAACTCGATTGCCAGTTTGCTTGTCGCCTTGATGGCACCAGTTCTGGGAGCAATTGCTGATCGTGGTTCTTTGAAGAAAAAATTTCTGATTTTCTTTGCCTACCTTGGAGTACTGATGACAGCCGGACTTTTTCTGGTAGAAAAAGGTGACTGGATGATGGCGGTTTTCGTTTATGTGATGGGAGTGATCGGTTTTTCCGGCGCAAATATTTTTTATGATTCCCTATTACCCAGTGTTTCTGATGAATCAAATGTTGACTCCGTTTCCAGCTTGGGTTTTGCCATGGGCTATCTGGGCGGAGGTCTCCTGTTTTTGCTCAATGTTGTCATGACCTTGCAACCCGCAATCTTCGGACTTGCTGATGCCGGTGAAGCGGTTCGCTGGTCATTTGTGAGTGTTGCGCTTTGGTGGGGAGTTTTTACACTGATTACAATATTCTGGGTTCCGGAACCTGAAACTGGAAAAAAGCAGATTCAGGGAAGTTCAGTAAGAGCTGGATTTAAGCAACTTTTTAAAACCTTTCAGGAAATTCGTCATCTAAAGACTGTGATGTTGTTTTTACTGGCTTATTGGTTTTATATTGATGGTGTGGATACGATCATCAAGATGGCGGTGGATTATGGAATATCGATCGGTTTTGAATCCAATGATTTGATTGTTGCCCTGTTGATAGTACAGTTTGTAGGTTTCCCTGCAGCTTTAATTTTTGGCCGTTTAGGAGAGCGTTGGGGTGTCCGGCCGTCTATATTTTTGGCAATAGGGGTTTATATTGCTGTGACAATCTGGGGCACGATGATGCGAGAAAAATATGAGTTTTATGTTTTGGCAGTGGTGATAGGTTTGGTGCAGGGAGGCATACAGGCCTTGAGTCGTTCCTATTATTCACGCTTGATTCCAAAAAATCAGGCAGCAGAATATTACGGATTTTACAATATGCTCGGCAAATTTGCCGCGATTATCGGACCGGCATTGATGGGAGTAGTAGGACTAACGATGAGAAACATTTTGATGCCTGATTCACCTACGGCAGAACAAATTATTGCGGTTGGTCAAGAGGCTTCTCGCTGGAGTATTGCCTCAATAATAATTCTGTTTGTGATTGGTGCCGGACTTTTCTATTTTGTCGATGAAGAAAAAGGCCGGAAGGAGGCAGAGTATCTAAATCGGATTTAGGTGCTTTGTAGAAAACAGTAGATTAAGTCAATTATTTTTCCCAGAGGGCAACCCGCTGTTTATATGCTTCCCGAGAAATTCTTGCGTCTTCAATAAACTTTGGCAACTCATCCAGAGTCAATGCCTGTGGACCATCCACCAGGGCTTCCGAGGGTGAAGGATGAAAATCAACCAGCACCATATTCGCACCGGCGATAATTCCCTGCGAAGTAGAATGCAAAACATCCAAAACTCCATCAGGAGAAACTTCTCTTGTACCAACTGAATGCGAAGGGTCGATACAAACAGGCATACGTGTCAGACGTTTTACTATTGGTAAATGCGCAAAATCAACCATGTTGCGGTGTGGAGCATTGAATGATGTTTTCATGCCTCTCAAACAAAAAATGACTTTGTTGTTTCCTTCACTGGCCAAGTATTCAGCAGCATTGAGAGACTCGTTCAACGAAATTCCGAAACCCCGTTTGAGTAAAACAGGGTACGTATGCTGCCGCCCGACTGCTTTAAGCAACTCAAAATTTTGCGTGTTGCGTGTACCAACTTGCAACATCACGCCTGTCGGTCTTCCCAGTTTTTCCAGACAAGCATCAATTTCCGCAATGTGTGATTCATGTGTTACTTCCATGGCAACCACTTTGAGTCCATATTTGCCTGCCAATTCAAAAACATAGGGCAGACATTCCTTTCCATGTCCCTGAAAAGAATAAGGATTTGTACGTGGTTTATAGGCTCCCATTCTGGTACAAACCTGCCCATTTTCCTGCAACGCCCGCAACATTCGCTCAACATTTTTTGGGTTGTCAACTGCGCATAATCCGGCGAAAATGTGAAAGCTGTCCTGGTTAAAATGAACTCCGTTGTATTCAAAATCAATTGAACCCTTTTCTTGCGAGTGACGTCCCAGAATTCTGAAATCATGAGAAATCCTGACCACACGCTCCACGGCGGGAAGGGATTCGATTTCTTCCTGGTTTATTTTGGACGTATTTCCAATTAGGTATATTTCTGTCAGACCTTGCCCTCTGCCTTGTACTTTGTGTTTTTTTAAACGTATTTCTGACAAGCTGCGAAGATGTTTCCACGTAAGTTTATATTCTTCACTGGATTCGTCTGAGTCCGGATTTAAAATGACTAACATTTACTGTTTTGATGAGTGTTGTTGTGGCAGAGACTAGCAGAAGGAAAAAGTGCTTAAAATGGCAAATCGTCTGAGGTTTCATTTTCCAGCCAGCCGGGTTGTTCCTGAGGTGTCGGACCGGATCCGGCTTGGGCCGGTTTAGTTGGTGAAGGAGGATTTGCCGAACTTTGTTCAGCAACGAGTTTCCAGGCCTGGAGGGAGTTAAAATATTTTACTTGTCCCTGTGGATTGGTCCACTCGCGTCCTCTTAAGTCGAAAGAGATTTCAACTTGCTGTCCTTCTTTAAAAGAATCCAGCAATTCGCAGCGGTCCTGTACCATTTCAAACTGGAGGGGTTGTGGATATTCCGGATTGCTTGCGTATTCTACCACAAATTCACGTTTGCGAAAGCGATCCGAGATTTGAACAGTTTCTGATATTTTTTTAATTGTGCCTTTTATTTCCATAATATTTGTGTGTAATTTATTTTTGTTAAGCGGGAAGTTCGTTTTTTACCAATGTCGCCCAGTAACTGGCTCCGGTTGGCAATACATCGTCGTTAAAATCATAGTGAGAACTGTGCAGCATACAGCCGAATTCTCCTTTTCCGGGACCGATCCCCAGCCAAACATAACATCCCGGACGTGCCTGCAGCATGTAGGAAAAATCTTCAGCTCCCATACTGGGTGTCGGATTACGGATAATTTTGTCTTCACCGAGCAAATCAACAACTGCCTTTGCGGAAATTTCTGATTCCGGAACTGCGTTGATTGTTGCCGGATAACCGGTCTTGTAGTTAAGTTCGCAAGTTGCCCCGTAGGCTGCGCAGACACCTTCTGCTACACGTAACATGGACGAGGGAATTTTGTCGCGTGTTTCCGGAAGAAAGGTTCGTACAGTTCCATGCATCCGCACACTGTCCGGAATGACATTGTAGGCGTCACCTGCATGGATCTGTGTGACGCTGATCACAACAGAATCAACCGGATGAGTGTTGCGGCTCGTAATGGTTTGCAGAGTGCTTACGACTTGTGCCGCGATCACGATCGGATCGATGCATTGATCCGGCAGAGCAGCATGTCCGCCGCGTCCGTTTATGGTTAAATCAAATAAATCTGCCGCCGCCATGATTGGTCCGGCACCAACTCCAAAAGTTCCGGCAGGCATTCCCGGCCAGTTGTGTAAACCATAAACTGAATCAACCGGAAATTTTTCAAACAGACCTTCTTTTATCATCAATTCACCACCACCGCCACCTTCTTCAGCAGGCTGAAAAATAAAATTAACTGTGCCTTTGAAATTCTTGCTGGAGGCTAAATATTTTGCCGCGCCGAGTAACATCGCGGTGTGTCCGTCGTGACCGCAGGCATGCATTTTGCCGGGATTGCTGGAAGCATGTTTGAAAGTGTTTTTTTCCTCTAAAGGCAAAGCATCAAGATCCGCGCGGAGACCAATCGACGGTCCGTCGCCATTGCGGATTGTGCCCACAACTCCGGTTTTAGCGAGTCCCCGGTGAATTTCTATCCCAAATTCATGAAGCTTTTCCGCGACTAAATCTGAAGTACGATTTTCCTCATACTTCAATTCGGGATGCCGGTGAATGTCACGTCGCCATTCTGTCATTTCGGCATGAAATTGTTCAATCTCTTTAATCACTCCCATTTTACTCCTTTAACAACTCAGTTAAATTATACTAATGAACCATTTTTAACTACGCTTCGGTGATTGACGCTGTTTGCAACTGCCGAAATGTCTTCCAGCGGATTTCCAGAAACAATCAGCAAGTCGGCAAAATCTCCTTTGCGAATCTTCCCCCGGTTTTCCATTCCCATCAAGTCCGCAGCATTTGCAGTTGAAATCTTAAGCGCATCACTGTTAGAAATACCAAGATCAACCATGTACTGCAATTCCTGACTGTTGTCACCGTGGACGTTAAATGGTGTTCCCGCATCGGTTCCCATTGCCATTTTACCGCCGGCTTCATAAAACATTTTAATTGACTGATGGTGACGTTCACGGACACGGATTGTTTTTTCCACAATAAATTCCGGAATCCCGTTGTCTCGATTGAGATAAATATTGTTGACTGCCGCAAGTGTCGGCACCAAATAAGTGCCGCGTTCCAGCATGGCTTCCAGACATTCCTGAGTCATGAAAATTCCGTGTTCAATCGAATCCATTCCGGCTCGAACAGCATTCAAAATCCCGGCTGATCCTTGTGCGTGACTTGCGCATGTGCGGTTAAAACGATGTCCTTCATTGACTCCGACTCGCAATTCTTCCTCAGTATAATGAGCGTCTTCCGGATTAACTCTTGGTGTCATTACACCACCGGTGGCCATCAACTTGATCACATCTGAACCTGCATGAATTTGCTCTCGCACTGCTTTCAAAACTTCATCCGGTCCATCCGCAATTCTACCAAAAGCATTTCCATGTCCGCCTGTCATGCAGATCATTTTACCTGCGGCCATAATTGTTGGACCAAGCTGTCTACCAGAATTGCAGGCATCACGCACGGCAAATTCCAAATAATCGCGCCCACCTAAATCCCTGATTGCAGTAACGCCGCTACGCAAAGTTTTCTGGGCATTTTCGAATGCGTTCATCACAATTTGTCCTGGACTTGATTTAAGCAAATACGACTTTGGGTCAGCCTCTCCGCAATAAACAAGATGGACGTGACAGTCGATCAACCCCGGCAAAAGTGTTCCGCCTGCTGTGTCAATTACTTCATCGCTGAAGCCTTCAAATTCTCCGATGGGCGCAATGCTGGAAATCCGTTCGCCATCTACTAATACTCCATGATTTTCCAGCAAATTCCCCTTGCCGTCAAATACCAATCCGCCTGAATATAATGTTGTCATTAATTTTTTATTTTCTGTGTATCAGTGTTTTTATATTAAAAACGAAATCTCCATGTTACGCTTTTATTCAATAGCTTGGCAAGACACTTGTGAACAAGAGGGTGCAAAATACGGTTCTGAGAAATTGATTTTTACTTTTTGGGGTCAGCTTACATTGGTAAAGCTGAAAGGTATGCTTTTTGGTTGGCGGGAAGTATCACTTCCAGTAACTCCAGATCGTCCGAGCATTCTGTGAGGGAGTGACGTAGCTGGGCAGGGATCACGCAGGAATCCCCGGGCTCTAGCCTTTGGGAACCGTGTCCCTCGCAGGTGAGTGTGACTCCACCTTCCAGTGTAAACAAAAAGCAAAATTCTCCGTTATGTCTACATTCTTGTGGTTTGGCAACTTTCAAGGGGCGAACAATCCGCACTCCTGCCATCCCTTTTGTAGCTTTTCCGATTCCGGTATCTCTAAATTCGAAACCATCAATTCGCCAGGTTCTCCACTCAGCTTGAGATACTTGGTGGAAAACGAAGTGCTGACCTCCATAATTACGCTTGGGTCGTACTTCCGCTGTTGGTAAGTCAAGTTCCGGGTCGGCCCAGGTTTCGTGTTGGGCTGGACAGCCGATTTCAATTACCTCCAGTCCGGGTGAACTTTCCAGTACACGGTGACGTATTTCCGGAGGTTGCAGAACACAGTCTCCGGCATGCATCACGAACGGAGGCCCCTGATCATCATAGACCACACGTACCCAGCCTTTGTAACAGTAGATCATTTGAAAACGAATTTTGTGGAAGTGGACATAATCCGGAACCAGTCCTCCTTTTGGTATGCGGATGTGAGAGGCAATGAAGCGTCCGCCCTGTCGATCCGGGATGAGGTCCCGGTACTGCATTCCTGCTCGACCGACTTGCCATACAGCCTCACCACTGATCCGGTTCAAGACAAATGACTGTTGTTCTGGTGGCAGGACCAGCGGAAGGTCTGCCTCAACTAGTTCGATTTTTGTACCATTTGGTGCAGTTAGTTTGGTTTCACCATCCGCAAAATTGGCCAGATTCCGGCAAAGCAGGCGTAATCTTCCCGGAGAGCCGGTACCACCTTTTTTCAGCCGGATTCGTATGCCATGTCCGCTGATCACGGACTCTTCCGGGGCATCCGCTGGAAAGATAGCGTTTATTCTGAACCCAAGTTTCTCTGTGAAAAACTCTAGCGTAGTGTCTAATTCCGAACACGGCAGAACGATTTCAGCAGCTTTGATTTGGTTTTTAAAACTATCTGGCATTACGTTGAAATGGCTGTTTGCGGGATTTAGTTGATATGTTGAATGTTACAATTATTTAAAGATTTGTCGAGATTTTTAAAAACATTAATTTTACGGACTAACGGTAAAAACTGATCCATACTCGCTTTGACGAGTTGATGTTCTTTCATTTAGTATATTCACCAGCAAACCAAAGCTCCAGAGAGCAAGTAACAGCGCCATACTCCAAAACATCCAGGAATAATTTTGCCAATGTATCAGCAATCCTCCGAGAATTGGACCAGTGACTTTAGCAGAATTTTTTAAAGCACCAATCATTCCGGCACCTGTTCCGGTGTGACGCGCATCCATTTTTTTTGCAAAGAGAGCAAGGGTTGACGGAAAGATCAGCGCTTGCGAAAGTCCAAAACCAAGCGCGAGCATGAGTAGGCCGAAAGGACTTTGCACCAGGGGTATCAGTCCCATTGCAAAAGCGGCCAGTAGCATTCCGGAAGCAGCGATGGGGAGATAACCCAAACGGTCACTCAATCGACCTCCAAGTGGACGTGCGATCAAATGGATTAATTCCTGAGCCGAAAAGAAAAGTCCAACCCACAAAATAGATATTCCTCTTTCCAGCGCATAGAGCGGCAAAAAAGTTTTGGTGGCGTAAATTCCGAGATAGACTACACATTCAAGGCTACCCGCCAACCAAAGCTCTGGAGTTTTGATTCCGGCCCGGAATGCGGATTTTGTTTGTTGACGAAAGGTAACGCAGGATGTTTTTGGAGGTTCTGTTCTTTTTAGTAAGAGTACGGGCAACAAAGCAGTGGAGCTCAAAAGGCCAATGAGCGTAAAAACGGTTGAGGGTTCAAAGACCAATAAAAGTGCTGCGGCAATCGTTGGACCCAGCAAGTATCCACCGCTTCGAGCCATACCGAACCAGCCCAAACGTTCGGCGCGGTTTCGAGCGGAATTTCCGTTTTTTTGATCCTGCTCAATGACCCATGCAATTGTAACAGGGCCGTAAATCGCAGTGGCCAATCCGTGGATGAGACGTAAAATTAGTAATTCTTCGGGAGTCGTTACCCATGGATAAAGGAATGGAATTCCGGCAAAAAGCAGTGTTCCAGCTAACAGCCAAATCCAGCGCCCCCAACGGTCGGAGAGGAAACCGAAGATTGGTTTGAGCAACATTCCGGTCAAAGTTGAGACAGAAACTATCAAACCCAAAAAAGTGGCATTCGCACCCAGGCTCGCGGCGAAGAGCGGCAGCAGCGGAGTCTTGCCCATTTGATAGGCAGTACGGACAATGAAATCTGCCGCAGAGATTTTGAGCAAACCGGTAACGCCAAGCATCTTAACCCTGCAGTTTTTGAATTCCGGCTTGTTCAATCTGTTTGTTAACTCGCGGCAAATCTTGTTTTTCGAGCTTGCTCAACAGCGCAAGTTGATCGTCTATTTTACTGCTCAAGTTTTCATAAACAGCATGTGCCTGTTCGGGAGGAGAGGCATCAGAAACTGAAACTACACTCACTAAAGCTTCCATTCTTTCCTTGAGCATGGTGGGATGACGCAACCGATCAGAAGGAGTTTCATATTGGTTTTGCGTCAATTGATTTTCAATCTTGCTGAGTTTTTCCCGGAGCGTTTCCGCCGTTTTCCGAACTTCTGTTATTTTCTTTTCAGCAGCAGAATTGCTGAATATTTCGCGTGCCAGTAATGCTGTAATTTGATGGTTGATTCTCCGGATTTTGTTGATCGCGAAGTTTGTTGCTGAAACTTTGTCTCTGATTTTAGTCCATAGATTAAATTGTTCCGCAAAATCCTCAGCAGTTGTTTTTAAACGTGGATCTTTAATGATTTCAAATGAATGAGTAATTTCAGTCTTTCCTGTTTTTAACTGAACTTGATAGTTTCCGGGAGGCGCAACTGGACCTCCGCTGGAGCCTCCACCAAATGGCGCGATACGTCCCAACTGTTTATAACCAGGTTTTTCCAGCGCCTTATCAATTTTGATTTCAGGTCCGGGGTAGCGCATATTCCATACGAAACGGTTGAAGCCAAGTTTAGTCGGCAAGCTCGGTTTTTCTTCTTCTTTATTGTCTTTATCTTTAGGGTCAGAATCGAATAAATTACTAGAAAAGCGTTCAATTTCCTTACCGTCGTCGTCTAAAATTACTAACTCCAGAGGCTGTTTTAGTTCTGACTCCAGGAAATAATTCACAATCACACCTTCCGGAGGATTCTCGCCCATATCCAAATATCGGAATCGTTTTTCTCCATCCGGTGTAGTCTCCTGATAATGAGTTCCGGGCAAACCAAAATCCGGACTGTAGTTTTTTCCGTC
>JAESQU010000112.1 GCA_016764995.1 SAR324 cluster bacterium
AGAAAAAAGGATGATGGGTACAAAATCTAAATCTCAACTATTTCTTCAGGGAGCAGTTGATTCCTCACCCTTGATACTGGCAGCAATTCCTTTCGGCCTAATCTTTGGCGCACTGGCAATCACAACTGGCTTATCCGCTTGGGCGACGTTGGGTATGTCTCTGTTTGTTTTTGCAGGAGCATCGCAGTTTATTGCCGTCAGTCTGCTCGCTTCTGCGGCAGCGCTTCCGGTCATCCTGCTGACCGTGTTTGTGGTCAATTTACGACACATGTTGTATGCCGCCAGTTTAATGCCGCAGGTTGCAAATTTACCCCAGCGACTGCGGTTGCCGATGGCATTTTGGCTCACAGATGAAACATTTGCTGTTGTCAGTAACAAGGTCGCACGGAAGGAAGACACTTCCGGACTGCATTGGTATTTCCTCGGTTCAGCACTGGCAATGTATTCTGTCTGGGCAACCTGCACCGTCATTGGGATAGTTATGGGGCAGCAGATTCCGGATATAGCAAGTTGGGGGTTGGACGTTGCAATGCTAGTGGGCTTCATCGGAATTGTCGTTCCCAACCTTAAATTTCGCGCAGATTGGGCTTGTGCGGCTACCGCAATGTTCAGCACCTTGATTACATACAATTGGCCGAACCAGACAGGATTGCTTTTCTCGTCATTCCTGGCGATCAGCGTTGCCGTTTTACTTGACCGGCGTGTAAAAATCAGCATGGAGCAAAATCATGGATGAGTGGTTGCTGATTGCGGCTATGTCCGTTTTGACTTTCACACCTCGCTACCTGCCTTTCGGTCTGGCCGGAAAAGTGAAGATACCGCCGTTCCTGGAACGCGCTTTGACCTTTGTACCGATTGCTGTTTTGACTTCAATTATTACGCAGAGCAGCCTGATTCGTGAAGGTGAAATGGCGCTTAATCTGGGCAACCATCATCTATTGGCAGTTCTGTCAGCATTTGTTACCGCGTTAATCAGCCGTCGATTGTTTGTAATAGTAACAGTCGGTTTGATAACTTTTCTTGTGGCAAAGTGGCTTTTGTGAAGTCTGGAATAAAATCACTGTTTGCAGACCATAAATGCGGATTTATCACTACAATTATCACTTTAACAAAAATAATGTTGCCGGATTGTATGCCGGCCAAATTAGGATTATTTCTAAGATGAAACGGCAGGGCCGGATTACACGTCGGCTAAAACAGGATTCCGCCAAGACTATGCATCAATAATTATAGCACCAAGAAAAATGCCAAACACACGAAAAGAAATGGAAATAATGTGGGATTTGATTGCCACTTACCGTTCGATGGATCGGGATGGTTTGCTCAAATCGATGGCTAACCATATCGAATTTTCACAATGTAAAAACCGTTATACCGCTGAGGACATCGATATTTATCGGAGTTTCGCCTTATCTATCCGGGATCGGCTGGTGGAGTTCTGGAATGATACTCAGCAAACTTACCACAGAAAAAAATGCAAACAGCTGTATTATTTTTCACTCGAATATCTCATTGGCAGAAGTTTAAAAAACAACTTGCTCAATCTGGGCATCATGGATGCGGGAGGAGACGCAATCCGAAAAATAGGCTACGATCTTGAAGAAATACAGGAACTTGAACATGATGCAGGTTTAGGAAACGGCGGTCTTGGCAGGCTCGCCGCCTGTTTTTTGGAATCGATGGCAACTTTGGAACTGCCCGCGCACGGATACGGAATCCGCTATGAATTCGGAATTTTTAAACAGCAGTTTGAAAATGGAGCGCAGGTGGAAGTTCCGGACAATTGGCTGGAAGAAGGCTATCCTTGGGAAATTCCGCGTTGGGAAGTTGTTTATCCGGTACACTTCTTTGGACATGTAAAAGACAAAATCAATGAAAATGGAGTATCGAAACGCGTCTGGGTTGAAACAGAAGAAGTGGTGGCAATGGCTTATGATGTTCCCATTTCCGGATATGGAAATCATACCGTAAATAATTTACGGCTCTGGTCGGCAAAACCTTCAAAAAGTTTTGATTTTCAATTATTTAACAGTGGAGACTACATTCAGGCAGTTGAGGAAACACAACGCAGCGGTACTATTTCAAAAGTTCTGTATCCGAACGATCAGGGTTTTTCCGGAAAAGAATTACGGCTCAAACAGCAGTATTTTTTCGTGGCGGCTTCACTGCAGGACATCATTCGTAATTTCAAAACACATTCCGAAAATTTTGAATCATTTCCGGATCATGTGGCGATTCAACTAAATGACACACATCCTTCAATTGCGATTCCGGAATTGATGCGGATTTTTGTGGATGAGGAAGGATTGGAATGGGATGAAGCGTGGGGGATTAGCACTCGTGTTTTTGCTTACACCAACCACACTGTGCTTCCGGAAGCACTGGAGCGCTGGTCTGTTGATTTGATGGGACGGTTGCTGCCGCGTCACATGGAAATTATTTATGAAATTAATGATTTGTTTTTGGCGAATGTAAAAAAACAATTTCCGGATGATGCGGATTTATTGCGGCGTATTTCATTCATTGAGGAAAATGATCACAAACAAATCCGCATGCCTTATCTTTCAATCGTGGGTAGCCACACCATCAACGGAGTCGCGGCACTGCACACTGAATTGTTGAAAACTACGGTTTTTAAGGATTTTTACAAACTTTTTCCAAAACGTTTCCAAAACAAAACAAACGGAATTACACCAAGACTTTGGCTACGCAACGCAAATCCGGAATTATCTGAATTGATTATAGGAAAAATTGGAAATGGCTGGATTACGGAATTGGATCAACTTCGGAAACTGGAACGCTATGCAGATGATCCGGATTTTCAAGATTCTTGGCGCAAAGTCAAACGCAAAAAAAAGGAGCAGTTAGCAAACTGGCTGAAACAAACGAGTGGAATAATTATCAATCCGGAATGGCTTTTTGATGTGCAGATCAAGCGCATCCACGAATACAAACGGCAGTTACTGAACATTTTGCACGTAGTATTTCTTTACAACAAAATGCTGGATCATCCGGAACTGCCTTTTGTTCCACGTACGATTTTATTGGGTGGTAAAGCTGCACCTGGATATCACATGGCGAAACTAATCATAAATTTAGCAAATGATGTGGCCAGAGTTGTCAACAATGATCCTGCGATGCTCGATCGCTTAAAGGTTGTATTTGTACCAAATTATAATGTTTCAATTGCAGAAAAAATGATTCCGGCAACAGACATTTCACAACACATTTCCACTGCTGGAACAGAAGCATCTGGCACCGGAAATATGAAATTCATCCTCAACGGTGCCTTGATTCTAGGCACCATGGATGGCGCCAATATAGAAATTGCGGAAGAGGTTGGTGCTGAAAATATTTTTACTTTCGGCATGAGTTCGGATGAAGTCAGCAGTTTGGCAAAATCCGGATACAATCCTAGAGTTCCCTACCAGAATAATCCTGGATTGAGAGAAGCGCTTTCGATGATTAACACCGGATATTTTAACCGTGACAAACCGCATCTTTACAATAATCTTTATAACTCACTGGTTTTTGAGGATAAATACATGCTGCTCGAAGATTTTACGAGTTATGTTGAATGTCAGCAGCGTGTTATGAAAACTTGGGAAGATCAGGAAAAATGGACAAGAATGTCAATTTTGAACACAGCAGCTTCCGGAAAATTTTCAAGTGACCGTACCATAGATGAATACGCCAGAGATATTTGGAAACTTGAGCCTGTCACAGTTGAACTGCAAGGTAAAAAAGTTCGCTGAAAACAAAGCCCATGTACAACAGATCCTCCGGAATTCTGCTTCATCCAAGCTCATTGCCGGGAAAACACGGTATCGGTGACTTCGGAACAGCCGCTTACAAGTTTGTTGATTTACTAGCCAACTTAAAACAAACTCTCTGGCAGGTGCTGCCACTTTGCCCTGTTGCAGATGGCTATTCTCCCTATCAATCTCCTTCCGCGTTTGCGGGAAATCCTTTACTAATCAGTCTCGAATTATTACGCGATGAGGGTTTTTTAATTGAGGATGAATTGAAAGATGTGCCGGATTTCTCCCTTGATTTTGTTGATTTTGCGGATGTTGAAGTATGGAAAATGGCTCGGCTTCGGCAGGCATTTCAGAACTTTGAGAATAATTCAACTTCTGAGCAAAAAAACATTATGCAAAGTTGGAGTAGTAATTCAGCTTTCTGGCTGGATGACTATGCCACCTTTGCCTCAATGAAAATAATATCTGGCGGATTGAGTTGGACCGAATGGCCTGTAGGTTGGAAATTCAGGGAAAGTGGTGAAATTCAGCTTTTCAGAGAGAAACAAGCACCTGAAATATCTTTTCAAAAATTCGTTCAATGGCAGTTTTTCAAACAATGGTCATCGCTTCGGAAATACGCTAATCAGCGGGGAATAAAAATTATTGGTGATTTGCCAATTTTTGTTGCCTATGACAGCACAGAAGTGTGGGCTAATCCGGAATTGTTTGAACTCGATGAAAATCAGCAACTTAGCTCTGTTGCAGGTGTGCCTCCAGATTTTTTCAGTGAAACCGGACAGCATTGGGGTAATCCACTTTATCGCTGGAATGAAATGCGGAAAGACGGATTCAGTTGGTGGAAAAATCGGCTGCGATATTCGCTGGAGCAATTTAATATTGTCCGGATCGACCATTTTCGTGGTTTTGAAAATTATTGGAAAATCCCTGCTACTGCCGCAACTGCCGCAGAAGGGCAATGGCAAAGTGGGCCTGGACTCGCCTTTTTTGAGGAAATGAAAAACGAGTTGGGAGATCTGCAGATTATCGCGGAAGACCTCGGCTTGATTACTCCGGATGTGAATGTCTTGCGCGAAAAATGCGGATTTCCGGGGATGAAAGTGCTGCAATTCGCGTTTTATGATGAAAACAACGCATATCTGCCGCAAAACTACGAAACTTCAAATACTGTTGTCTATACCGGAACTCATGACAATAACACAACCTTGGGCTGGTTTAGAGAACTTGACGAACTAGAAAGAAAACGTTTACGAGTCTATTTAGACAAAGATGTGAAGGAAGACGCTGTTTGTTATGAATTGCTGCGACTGGCCTGGAGTTCTATTGCAGACATTGCTCTTGCTCCATTGCAGGACTTGCTCAACTTGGGCGGAGAATGCAGGATGAATCTTCCCGGTACTTCTGGTGGAAAGAACTGGGGCTGGCGTTGCCGTAATGAACAACTGAACAAACTCCATCAACATTGGATTAAAAATCTCACAGAAACATACGGCAGAAATCAGTAAGTTATTGTCTGAACACAGCTGATGAACCTGTAAAAAGTCCTGAAATAGTGTCATTTCGAGCGAAGCGAGAAATCTTGATTCAGCGACCACACTAATATTATTAAGATTTCTCCCAATGGTCGAAATGACAAAAAACGCTTTTTTAGACTAGATCACAGTCTGAACATTGCAATTTTCTCTGTAATTAAACTCAGCAGACTCAACTGACGGTTTCAGCCGTTTTCGGAGTCGCATAAATACCGGAAGTATTTCGAAATTCTTCCAACAGTTCCTGTTCATGTAACTTTACTGAATCTACGTGTCGCTGTTTGACCAGATCATAACCGCGAATCTGTTCCGGAATTTTTGCAATTTCAATCGCCAATACATGATTCTTTTTGGAAAGCCCCCGCAACAATTCCTCTATTGTTTTTTCATATTCCTGAATCAAACTGCGTTCCATTTTCCTTTCCACTGTCTTTCCAAATGGGTCAAAGGCAGTTCCACGCAGGAACTTGAAGCGTGCCAGAAATTTCATTGCAGAAAACATCCATTGTCCGTAAGCAGTTTTTATCGGCTCGCCTGTATGCGGATTCCGTTTTGAAAACAAAGGCGGCGCCAAATGTAACTTCAGCTTAAAATCACCTTCAAAACGGCCCCGAATTTTTTTCATAAAATCGCCATTTGTATAAAGACGTGCAACTTCGTATTCATCTTTGTAAGCCAGCAATTTGAAGTAGTAATAGGCTACTGCTTCTGTAAATTCTGTACTTCCGGGTATGCGGTCAGTTTCAAGTGTTCGTACACGTTCAACCAATTTCAAATAGCGCTGAACGTAAGCTTTGTTTTGATAATCCTTCAGTACATCAGCGCGATGCTGGATTAGCTCATCCAAACCTTCCGGTGGCTCTTTTATTCCAAAACCGGCAACGATAGACGCCGTCAACTCACGAACACGCTTGCCGTCATGCGCTGTTCTACGACCCCAGAGAAAAGACAACTTGTTGCCTTCAACTGACAAACCATTGATTTCCATTGCTTTTTCAATTGAACTTTGTTCCAAAGGAATCAAGCCTCGTTGAAAAGCAAAACCAAGCATGAAGATATTAGTGGCAATCGTATCCCCAATCAGCGCGGTTGCAAGTCGTGAAGCATCCAAAAATTCGGTTTGACCTGCACCTGCCACTTTCTGAATGGATTGTTTGATTTGCAGACTTGGAAAAAGCATATCCGCGTTTTTCGTAAAATCACCGGTAATCAATTCATAGCTGTTTACCACAAGTTTCGTATGTCCGGCTTTAATCACAGCAAGAGTTTTTTGACCACCTGTCACCACCAAATCACCGCCTATCACTAAATCCGCGCCCTGCGAGGCAATCCGTGGAGAGTGAATATCCTCTGGACGATTACCGATACGCAAATGAGATAAAACCGCACCACCTTTTTGGGCCAGCCCAATCATATCAAGGATACCGACACCCCTTTTTTCAATGTGTGCGGCCATACCGAGTAATGCGCCAATCGTAACAAGACCGGTACCTCCTACACCTGTCAAAAC
>JAESQU010000113.1 GCA_016764995.1 SAR324 cluster bacterium
GAAAATTGGTTTTTGTAAACAATTTTATTATGATTTTAGTTTATTCAACCTCCCCCTGAATTTCCAAAATCGCCGATTCAAGCGCTTCCAAAGTTTCCGGATTTGCGTTTTCCCACATCTCTCTTTCGTGGGCTTCAAGCAGTCGCTGGGAGGCATCCCGCAAAGCAAGGGGATTGTGTTCCCGAAAGAATTTTTGTTGTTCCGGATCGAGCAGAAGTTTGTTGGCAACTTCTTCGTATTGATAATCGGCGACAATATCGCAGGTCGCGTCGTAGCCGAACAGATAATCCACAGTTGCCGCCATTTCAAACGCGCCTTTGTAACCATGTTCGCGCATCGCGTCAATCCATTTTGGATTGAGAACACGGCTCCGGAAAACCCGATTGAATTCTTCCTTGAGTGTCCTGATTTTTATTTTTTCCGGATTGCTCGAATCACCGTGATAAGTTGCGGGAGCAGAACCTTTTATTTCAGTAATGGCCGCCTGTAGTCCTCCCTGAAACTGAAAATAGTCGTCTGAATCCAAAATATCGTGCTCGCGGTTATCCTGATTTTGATGCACAATTTCCACGGAACTCAGTCTTTGCCGCAGCAAGTTTATTTCCTCGGAACTTGTACCGTCGGAATCGTAAGCATGGCTTCCCCATTTCAAAAATACTTCGGTCAAATCGCCGCGAGTTTCCCAGTTTCCCGCATCAATCAAAGGCAATAGTCCGGTCCCGTATGCGCCAGGTCCGGAACTGAAAACCCGCAATTCAGCCAGTCGTTGAGCGTTTTCCGCAGAAACTCCGGTAGCTTGCAAACGCTCTTGATCAGCTAACCATGCGGCCCGTACAGGATTCATCTCTTCCGGCTCATCGAGAGCAGCCAGCCTTTTTGGAACGGTGGAAAGAAGTCGCATCACGTCACCGAAGGAGTCCCTGAACATTCCGGAAACACGTAAAACGACATCCACCCGCGGCCTTCCCAAAACAGCAAGCGGCAATATTTCAAAATCAACCACCCGTCCGGAAACCGGTTCCCAAACCGGTTCGCATCCCCAAAGCGCCAAAGCCATTGCGATGTCATCGCCGCCGGTGCGCATATTCGAAGTTCCCCATATCACCAGTGCGGTCGTTTTCGGGAATTCACCATGATCGGCGCGGTAACGTTCAATCAATTCTTCGGCCAATGCCTGTCCGCAACGCCATGCGGTTTGTGTCGGAATCACACGAGGATCGACTGAATAGAAATTACGTCCGGTCGGTAAAACGTCAATCCGCCCCCTCGTTGGAGCACCGGATGGTCCTGGACTCACAAACCGTCCCTCCAAAGCCATAGCCAAACTACGTGTTTCATCTGCGCATCGAATGAAACGAGGCAACAGAGTTTTGTGCAGCCAGTTGCTAATTTCCGTTATCCCTTCGACTCCGCTCAGGGAACGGTTTTGAGAGTCGCTCAAAGAATAGCTTTTGGTTTCGCTCAGAGAAAGGTTTTGAGATTCGCTCAGGGAATGATCTGCGAGTTTTTTCGTGGTGGTCGGTGCCAGAGCGGAGTCAAAAGTGGTTTCGCCTTGAGCTAATTCATCTTTGATCCACTGTCGGGCGTGCTCTTCAATTTCGTCACGTTCCCGAATGGAAAGCGTGTCGAGGTCAAAATCCGGTGCTTTTCCCAAAAGTGCCTGTAGCAATCCCGGACGTTCTATAGAGGGCATCCTTAGTAAACTGAGCAGAAAATCAATTTTTTTCTCGCCTTCCGGAAGTTGTCCAAAGATGTGCAAACCGGAACGAATTTGACTTTCTTTCAATTCACAAAGGTGGCTGCTGAGAGCGTTCAATTGATCATCGTCCTCCGGAAGTTCCGCGCTCCAATCAACATGTTTCAGCAAATGTTGGATTTCGTGTTCGAGTTCATGGGCGCGTTCCGGATACAAGGTTTCGCAATGGGCGTGTTCTTCGAGCAGACGTTCGGCGCGATCCAGTTCTTCGTAAAGTCCCGCACGGGTTAAAGGCGGTGTGAGGTGATCAATAATTACGGCGGACGCACGGCGTTTGGCTTGCGCTCCTTCGCCAGGATCATTCACGATGAAGGGGTACAAATTCGGTAAAGTTTTTAACGCAATTCGTGGAAAATCTTCAGATCCCAAGGCGACGCTTCGTCCGGGCAGCCATTCCAAATTTCCGTGTTTGCCAAAATGAATTACGGCATGCGCGTCAAAATCTTCCTGAATCCACTGATAAAACGCGAGATATTCCGGAGGCGGTGACAAAGCGGGGTCGTGATAAATCGCCTGAGTCTGCAAACCAAATCCGCGCTGCGGCTGAATCCCGATGAAAATGTTGCCAAAACGCTTTCCGGCAATCGGAATGAAATCCGCAACTTCATGCGTCCATTGTTTGGCCAAAGTCGCCTGACTTGACTCAGGAAGCTCGCCGATCATTTTAAATAAACGCTCTCTGGAAATTCCTTGATCCGGCGTTTTTCCGTAACTCATTTCTGCGTCATTGGTGATTCCCGCCTGCAAAATCCGAATCAGTTCGTCGCCGGTTTCCGGAATTTCCGAACCATAATTTTCATTGGTAGCCCCGGACTCCGTTCCGGGGACAGATGAAATGAAGTATCCCCTTTTTTCCAAATCCTTCAAAAAAACAATCACACTGGCCGGAGTGTCAAGTCCAACTCCGTTTCCGAGGCGGCTGTCTTTATTTGGATAATTTGCCAAAATAATTGCCACCCTTTTTTCAGCATTTGCAGTACGCCGCAAGCGTACCCAATTTGCGGTAAGCTCCGCTACATGCGCAATTTGTTTTGCATCCGGTGCCAAACGCTTCGAACGAAATTTCAATTCTGGTAATACTTCCTGTTCCTGCTTAAAACCAACTACTGTACTGAAAAGCCGTCCGTCGGTTTCCGGAAGCACTACTGACATTGCTGCATTAGTTGCGGAAAAACCACGTGGATTTTTCAGCCATGCCTCACGATCCTCAGTGGAAGTTGGTACCTGAATCACTGGACAATTTAGTTTTTCCAAAAATGAAATGCGAGCCATATCCTGCTCAGTAGAGCGAGCTCCGGAAGGTCCGGTTCCGCCGGAAGGTCCGGTGCCAATCGAAAAACTCTGCATGGTCAAAATCGCATCCGGTGGTTCAATTTCCGCTTTCCGCAGCATCTCTTCCTGCGCTTCAGGTTCCCGCAACGAGTAGGCATAAAATCCGGAAACTTCCAGCCCCAGTTTATTTAAGGCTTCGGTCAATGCTTCAACCACAGCCATGTCTCCGGTTTGCTGCAAAGCGCGGTAAAAAGTAATCCAAACTCTTCCAATTTCTTTTTCTTGCCGTGATGACAACCAATTAGTCGAAGTTCTTAGCTTTGTGTCCTTCGTGCTCTTAGCGGCTAAATTAATTTTTTCTGTGGATTTTTTTGCCAGCCAGCCAAAGGTCGGAATTTTCAGCGCTTCCGGAAAACCCTCGGTCTTATTTTCGAGCAACAATTCCACAGCCTCAGCCGCACGTTCCATGTTGTCAATTCCACCTTCACGAAAATAGGCGAAAATTTTACGCACCAGCGTTTCAGCATAATCATTGAATTTCATCAACTCCGGATCCCACTCATCGGTTCCGGGTAGCACGAGAATCCGAGTTTTGGCACCGTGGCTTTTAATGTGGAGGATTTCGTCCAGCAAATGCGGAAAATATCCGTAACCGCCGTGCAACCGGAAAATCGCCAGTTTGGCTTTACACAAAACATGATCCGCATAATCCTCTGCCGCTTCCGGATGCTGGAGCGGGGTGGCCTGCATTAAACGCAGTGTAAGGCTCGTGTTTTTCCGGAAACGTTTACCCCAAACCTGGGCCAGTCCGGAAAGCTCCGTGTCGGCAGTACTGATGAATAAAATATCGGCAGGAGTTTGCTGAACGGTATTAGCTCCTTTTTCAAGTTTTCGTTCCAGATCCAGCTCACCTGGTTTAGTCGCAATTCTGTGCATTTAAGATTTTAAGGTAGAGTAATCACAGTTGTTTTTCATGGTAAATTGTCGTTCATTTTCTTCGACAAAGTCTTTTATATCCACTTGGTGCTCGAAAGTAAATTACAGATATTTTTATTTTACTTATTACCTTTAAAGTAAAATACTGACAAAATAATTTTACTTTGAGAATTTATTTTCAACTATTTCCTCAAGCAATACATTCATCATTTTCTACTTCCAATTCCAGTCCGGAGCGCTTTTTCCCGGCAGCCACAAAGTTTCTGTTTCACCAAGAGTTTCTGTGACCCAACGTCCGGCGACAAAAAGGAAATCGGAAAGACGGTTTATGTACTTGATGATTTCCGGACTGACCAAATCAATCTGCTTGAGTTTGAGAATATCACGCTCGGCTCTTCGGCAAACTGTACGTGCGAGGTGCAAAAAGGCATTGAGCGACGTTCCGCCAGGCAAAATAAAACTTCTCAGCGGTAGAAGTTCTTCGTTCATTGCGTCAATTATTTCCTCCAGCCATTCCGCGTCTCCCGCCTGAAAAGTGATCTGTCCCTCGTACTCATCACCCGGAAGAGTCGCCAGTTCGGAACCCATGTCAAAAAGTTTTTGCTGGATTGCTTCCAAAATCAGTTCCAGCTTTTCCCGCCGTTTTGATTTTTCCTTCTGCAAAAGAAAACTTAATACAATGCCGATGTTACTATTCAGTTCATCAACGCTTCCGTAAGCTTCGATACGAGGATGATCTTTTGGAAGCCGCTTTCCTCCAACGAGTCCGGTCTGTCCGGAGTCACCTGTACGTGTATAAACTTTTGTGATTTTTACCATCTTTTAGTTTTTGGATGAGTTAGTTTTTTTCATTTGCTGTGCAAGAAACTGGTACGCAGGATCATCCGACTGTTCCAAATTTCGTTTGAGACTGGCCTGATCTTCCGCAGATCTATTTTGACCAACTTTCTTTTTTCCTTCCCAGCGTTCTACCTTCATTTCAAATCCGACAATCGCTTTGACCATATTTCGAATTTTTGTATTAGACCAGTCAGCTCGCCAGGGCGATTCTGCGCCAGCCTCATGTTCGATAGTCAATTGATCCACGAGTTTCATCAATTCATCTTCATTTTCAATTTTACGCAAAGTTCCAATTGCATGAACCGCGGTATAATTCCAGGTGGGAACATTATCTTTTGCGGCATACCAGCGAGGCGAAATATAGCCGTTTGTTCCTAAAAAAACCGCAACCGCGCTTTCACCGTCTTCAAGTTCATTCGCATGCGGATTTGCTTTTGACAAATGTATGTTGATCGAGTCATTTTCCGCATCATCAGTCATAAGCTGCATCGGCAAATGTGACACATCCGGAACTTTACTGCCGTTTGTCAACAGCATTCCAAACGGATGTGCCTGCACAAAAGTCCGAATTTCGGCAGTGTCTTTAATTTTGAAATGTGCCGGTATGTACATTTTTTTCCTTTTAGTTTTTAGAGTTAATTTCTAAATTAAGAGTCTCAAGCTAATCCATCCATTTCAAAAATTTACGTAATGACACCACCTCACCGACTACAATTATAGCAGGCGGTTCAATTCCGTGTTTTTCAACATCTTCCGAACAAGTTCCAAGTTTTGTTTCTAAAACACGTTGATCTGGCAAACTGGCCTGAGTGATTACCGCAACAGGTTCTTCCGCAGAACGACCGTTTCGCATCAGGCGAGCTGCAATCTCACCGAGATATTTTGTTGCCATATACATCACGATCACCGGAGATCCCTGCGCGATAGCGTCCCAGTTGTGCCTTTCAGGAACTTCGCCTGCCATTCCGTGTCCCGTGAGAAAAGTAACCGCAGAATTAAAATCACGATACGTGACCGGAATTCCGGCATAGGCCAAACCTCCAATTCCTGCAGAAATTCCAGGGATAATCCGGAAAGGAATTCCAGCCTTCGCCAAACACAAAGCTTCCTCGCCGCCTCTGCCGAAAACAAACGGATCGCCTCCTTTAAGTCGTAAAACACGCTTACCCTGCTCAGCTAATTCCACCAGACGCAGAGAAATATCTCTTTGTTTTGCCGATGGTTTACCTCCGCGTTTCCCGGCATATTCCAGTTCGCAATCTGGAGAAACGAGCTCTAGAATTACTTGTCCAACCAGTGCATCATAAACCAGCACATCCGCCTGGCGCAGTGCATTTAACGCATGAAGTGTGAGCAATCCCGCATCTCCTGGACCTGCGCCTGCTAACCAAACCCATCCCGGTTCAAACTTAGGCAAATCAAAAGGAAGTGACTGCATAAATATTTTGCTCTGAAAAAAATTTCAAAATGCGTTAAAGTCATAAAATTATATCTTTTTCGCTCGTGACAGAATAACAGGATAAACAAGATTTTTACAGCTAAGATTTAACGGCACCATGATTGATAAACCTTCCGGACCACTCCGGCGTGGCTGGACCACAGGAGCCTGTGCAACTGCCGCAACCAAAGCCGCTTTAACGGCGCTGATCACCGGCGAATTCTCGGATTCTGTCAGCATTGTTTTACCCAAAGGTGAGCAGCCCGAATTTACGTTGTGCCACACAAAGCTTGGAAAAGATTTTTCAACTGCCGCCATTATCAAAGACGCAGGTGACGATCCGGACGTAACTCATGGAGCCGAAATAAGCGTCACTGTCCGGCGTGGAATTCCGGGAGCAGGTGTTGTTTTCAAAGCAGGTTCCGGAGTGGGAACGATCACGAAAGCCGGACTTGCGCTGGATATCGGAGAACCCGCGATCAATCCTGTTCCCAGGAAAATGATGTGCGCAGTGGTTTCTGAAATTGCTGAAAAATTCAAGCATTCCGGAGATGTGATCCTGACCGTTGCTGTGGTAAAAGGTGAAGAGTTAGCGAAAAAAACCTGGAATCCGCGCCTCGGAATTTTGGGCGGAATTTCGATTTTGGGCACGACCGGCATTGTCATCCCATATTCCTGTTCCGCCTGGATTCATTCCATTCACCGCGGCATAGATGTCGCGCGCGCCAACGATTTACCTCACGTAGCCGGATGTACCGGATCCACCAGTGAAAAATTTGTGCAAAACCACTACGGACTTCCGGACGAAGCCATGCTCGATATGGGAGATTTTGCGGGCGGACTTTTGAAATATTTCCGCAAACATCCTTTACCGAAACTAACAATCGGAGGTGGATTCGGAAAACTTACCAAATTGGCGCAAGGTCATCTTGATTTACACTCCGGACGCAGTCAAGTGGATTTTATGAAGTTGGCAGAACAACTAAAAATACTTGGTGCCAATCAAGAACTATGTGAGCAAACCAAATCCGCCAACACTGCAAACGAAGTCCTGCAACTGGCACAAAAAGCCGGACTCCCGCTTGCGGACAGAATCGCGGAACAAGCCTGCCTTGTTGTTCGAAAAGCATTGCGCAATACTGAAACCCAACTAAAAATAC
>JAESQU010000114.1 GCA_016764995.1 SAR324 cluster bacterium
CAACCCTTCCGCAATTTTTTTTGCCACAGTTTGTGCCTGCTCACTCACTTCAGGAACTAACCTAGCAGGTATTCTGCTGATGGTCAGTATATTTTTTTTGTGTAAATTTTCTACAGGAGTAAAACAGCGGATTTCACCCAAACGGTTACGTCCGACCATCACTGAAATTTCCCTTTCGAACGGTACAAACTGCTCCGCGACAATTTCTGTTTTTGCCTTACTCAGTGCAGAAAACGCTTCCGGAATTTGCTCCGTTCGGGAAATTCTAGTCTGCCCTCGACCGTCGTATCCGCCGGTGACGGTTTTGAGCATCAACTCACCAAGCACTGCAAAGGCGTCTAAAACATCTTTTTCAGTTGTTATTTTTTGGAAGGGAGAAACCTGAACAGCGAGTTTTTCCAGGAAGGTTTTTTCTCGCAAACGATTTTGAGAAATTCGGAGAAGTTCACTGCCTTGAGGGAGGTCCACCCTTTCCTCCAGCCATGAAACCGAGTCCGCGTTTACATTTTCAAACTCGTAGGTTACAACCACACAAGAAGCAGCTAATTCCGCTAACGCTTCTTGGTCATCATAGGCGGCAGTAATCTGAGCAGCACCAACGAGATTTGCGGGACAGTTTGGATTTGGGTCCAGCACGATAAAACGGAAACCCATGGCATGACCTGCAAGAATCAGCATTTGTGCCAATTGTCCTCCACCAAGAATACCAATCATGGTTCCGGGTTGTAAAGATTCCGGAACTGAATTCATGGCAATTCCGCTTCCAAGACGGATTTACGGATTCTTTCACGCCAGCGTACTAAACGCTTGCGAAGTTCCGGATCATGAATGGCGAGAATTTGCGCGGCCAGTAATCCTGCATTGTGCGCACCGGCTCCTCCAATGGCCAGAGTCGCAACCGGAACTCCGCGCGGCATCTGCACAATCGACAACAAAGAGTCTTGTCCACCCAGAGCAGACGTTTTTACCGGAACACCGATTACCGGCAGCAGAGTTTGCGCCGCTACCATTCCGGGCAGATGTGCCGCTCCTCCGGCTCCTGCAATGATGATTTGTAAACCTCGACCTTCTGCCTGTGTCGCATAAGTAGCCATCCATTCCGGTGTGCGGTGCGCTGAAACAACTCGTTTTTCGTAGCTAACATTCAATTCGTCCAGTACATCACAGCTTTCCTTCATCGTTTCCCAATCGGACGTGCTGCCCATGATGACTCCAACCAGAACTGATTTTTCCTTTTTCTGTGCCATTTTATTTTTTGCTAATGAAATTACAAGCCATAGTATTCTGCCAAACGCTCAAATCCCGGACGTGAATTATCGATGGTCTCAGTAGTACAACACATAGAAATTCTAAAATGTCCCGGGCCGCCAAAACCGGTTCCTGGAACCAGCAAAATGTTTTCTTCCTGTGCCCGTTTTACAAACGCCACATCATCAGGATCAGGCGACTTGGGGAAAATGTAGAATGCACCTTGAGGTTTGATTGCTTCAAATCCTAACTCACTGATCATGGAAAAAATTTTGTCTCGTGATTTTTCATAAACTGAGATGTCAACCCTAGCATTTCCGAGCAAAGGCAATATTTTCTGCATCATTGCCGGAGCATTCACAAATCCGAGGATCCGGTTACACAACACGAGGGCCTGACACAGTTCCTCGCCGTCAACTACATCCGGATGAACTGCAATGTATCCGATGCGTTCTCCGGCAAGTCCTAAATCTTTGGAATGCGAATTTACTAAAATCGAATTTGGATAGCTCAGAAAAGCGTTACCGTTGGTTAATCCATCAAAAACCAGATAGCGGTAAATATCATCTGAAACCAAGTAGATTGGATGACCGAACTTTTCCTCTTTGCGGAGAAGTAACTGTCCTAATTTGTCTAATGTTTGCTGTGAATAAACTGCGCCGGTAGGATTATTTGGAGTGTTGATAATTACAATTTTTGTACGTGCACTCAAACTTGCTTCGATTGAGTCGAGGTCAGGTTGAAATTCCGGAGTCGTTTTTACCAGTGTCAGAAGGCCGCCGTGATTTTGCACATAAGCCCCATATTCCACAAAATAAGGAGCAAGTGCCAACACTTCATCTCCCGCTTCAAGCAGTGCTTTGAAAACCACGTTCAATCCACCGCCGGCACCAACACACATGACAACATCCTCACTTTCAAAAGGAAGCCCTGTTTCATTTTGCATAATAGATGCGACGTATTCTCTTGTCTCAAGAAAGCCTGCATTCGGCATATAACGATGCATTCCGGATTGCGGTTTTTCCAGCAACAAGCGTAACTGTTCATGGACTTGCTGTGGCGGTTCAAGGATGGGGTTGCCAAGAGAAAAATCGAAAACATTTTCTGCACCATACTCTGCCTTGAGCCTCGTACCGGCTTCAAACATTTGACGAATCCACGATCCTCTTTCCATGGATTCACGTATCGATTGTGCAATAGACATTAGGATTTTCGCTTTGGTTTAAAACAGTATCGTAACTTCTGGAAGACAAGATGAATTGGGATTCCTGTTGATACAGGAGTGACAGATTCTGCAGGACACTGTCATGAGGTATGATTCAGGAAAAGAGATTCTTGATTGTTTCAACAAATTTATCGCGTATCGGATTGCTTTCGTCTTCACAGCAATCATCGAATTCTTTCAACAATTCCATTTGACGTGCAGACAATTTGGTTGGAGTTTCCACCACAACCCGCACATGTAAATCTCCTCGTCCGCCGCCGCGAAGATGCGCTATCCCCTGGTTTTTCAGTCGAAAAATTTTGTGAGTTTGAGTACCGGCAGGAATTTTTAATCTGGCTTTTCCTTCTAAAGTTGGAACCTCCAAGTCTGTTCCAAGAGTCGCCTGGGAAAAACTAATGGGAACTTCGCAAAAGATATCTGCACCATCCCTTTCAAAAAGGGAATGATCCTGGACACGCAAAACTATGTAAAGATCACCGCTTGATCCGCCATTTGCACCGTGCTCGCCTTCACCAGTGAGTTTGATTCTTGATCCGGTCGCAACACCCGCAGGAATATTAACTCGAATACGCTTGGTTCTTGAAACTCTGGTGCGTCCATGACATGTTCTGCATGGATTGGCAATCGTTTTACCACGTCCTCCACAACTGTTGCAAGTTGTAGCAACACTGAAAAAACCTTGTTGAACCCGTTGCTGTCCTGTTCCTCCACATGTACCACATATTTTTATATCTTTTTCAGACTCTGCACCAAGACCACTGCAAGAGTCACAAGTTTCCATGCGTGGAACATCAATTTCTTTTGAAGAGCCAAAGACAGCTTCATCAAAAGATATGTCCATATTATATTGTAAATCCGAACCACGCTCACCTCGACCTGCTGAACCAGCCCCGGAACCGCTGAAAAACTCACTGAAAATATCTCCAAAAACATCTCCAAATCCACTTGCGCCGCTACCACCGAATCCACCCATACCACCGCCCATGCCTTCAGCGGCATGTCCGAATTGATCATAGCGGGCACGTTTTTCCTGATCGCCGAGTACCTCAAAAGCCTCTGAAGCTTCTTTGAATTTATCCTCTGCTTTTATATCTCCCTGATTGCGATCTGGATGATGCTTCATTGCGACCTTGCGGTACGCTTTTTTGAGCTCATCTGCTGAAGCGTTACGGGACGCGCCCAACACTTCATAATAATCGCGTTTTGCCATAAATTTCCGTTATGGGGTTACAAGTTCATAATTCAAGGTTAGTAGTCGTGTCTATTCCTTTCAGACTGAACCTGTTTTATTTTTTAACTTCTTCAAAATCCGCGTCAACAATGTCTTCATCATCTTTGCCTGATTTTCCTTCGCTTTCGGGCGCATCCGCATTTCCGTCTTCGGAATCTCCTGCCTGCTGCTCTGCTTGTTGACTGTATAATAATTCAGCCATTTTATGTGATGCCTGCGTCAATGCTTCCAGATCACTCTTGATGGCATCAATGTCATCTGATTCGAGGCTCTTTTTAAGTTGCTCACTGCAAGCTTCAATTTTTGTTTTTTCTTCTTCAGGCAACTTGTCTCCAAGCTCACTTACGGATTTTTCTGTACTGTAAACCAAAGTTTCCGCCTGATTTTTTACTTCAACACTTTCACGTTTCGCCTTATCTTCTTCTGCGAACTGTTCTGCGTCATTGACCATTTTTTCGACTTCTTCTTCCGAAAGCCCACCTGAGGACTCAATTTTAATGGCCTGCTCTTTTCCGGTACCTAAATCTTTGGCACTGACGTGGACAATTCCGTTTGCGTCAATATCGAAACTCACCTCAATTTGTGGCACACCACGCGGTGCAGCTGGAATTCCTACTAACTCAAAGCGTCCCAGCGTCTTATTGTCAGTTGACATTTCACGCTCTCCCTGTAGAACATGAATACTAACTGCCGGTTGGTTATCTGCCGCAGTTGAGAAAGTCTGACTCTTTCGTGTGGGAATGGTCGTATTTCGTTCAATCAGTTTCGTCATCACACTACCCAGAGTTTCAATACCAAGCGAAAGTGGCGTAACATCAAGCAGTAAGACATCCTTCACATCACCTTTTAGAACACCACCCTGGATTGCTGCGCCGATTGCAACTACTTCATCTGGATTAACTCCTTTGTGCGGCTCTTTACCAAAGAAATTTTTGACCATTTCCTGCACTTTTGGCATACGTGTCATACCGCCGACCAGTATGACTTCATTGATGTCTTTAGAAGTACAACCTGAGTCTTTGAGTGCTTTGCGGCAAGGCTCAAGACAACCCTCAACAAGATCGTCCACCAGCGATTCAAACTTGGCTCGTGTGATTTTGAGGTTCAGGTGTTTTGGTCCAGACGCATCGGCTGTAATGAAGGGTAAATTGACATCTGTTTCAGAGCTCGCTGACAATTCATGTTTTGCTTTTTCAGCGGCTTCCCGGAGACGTTGTAGTGCCATTTTGTCTTCGCGCAAATCGATTCCGTTATCTTTTTTAAACTCATCTGCAAAAAAAGTTATCAGCCGATTGTCAAAATCATCACCACCAAGAAAAGTATCCCCGTTGGTTGCTTTCACATCAAAAACACCTTCACCAATTTCCAAAATGGAAATATCAAAAGTTCCGCCGCCCAAATCAAATACTGCAATTTTCTCGTCATGTTTTTTATCCAAACCATAAGCCATTGCTGCCGCAGTAGGCTCGTTTATGATACGCAGCACATCAAGTCCGGCAATTTTTCCAGCATCTTTGGTTGCTTGTCGTTGGGCATCACTGAAATATGCAGGTACAGTAATTACTGCTTCTGTCACAGTCTCTCCCAAATATTCTTCTGCCGTCTGTTTCATTTTTTGCAGAATTGATGCAGAAATTTCCTGAGGTGAATAGTTTTTATCATTCACTTTCACATAAGCCAAATCCTGATTGCCTTTAACAATTTCATACGACACCATTTTTTTTGTGTGCTTAACTTCAGCGGATTTCATTGGCTGACCCATCAAACGTTTGATGGAATAGATTGTACGTAGAGGATTTGTTACAGCTTGACGCTTTGCAATCTGTCCTATCAAACGTTCCCCTTCGTCATTAAATGCTACCATCGAAGGGGTTGTGCGTGTTCCTTCAGCATTTTGAATGACTTTAGGGTCACCGCCCTCCATGATACTTACGCATGAATTTGTAGTGCCTAAATCAATACCAATGACTTTTCCCATTATGTTTCTCCTTGTTCTTTCATGAATACCCCTTTACATAACTTGATAGTGACAGGGGGGATTTTGATTAATTAATTTATAAATATTTTTTCAAATTAGCTCAATTTTTTCCAGACACCCTGACCATTGCCGGACGAATGATACGGCCATGCAGGATATATCCTCCAAGACACTCCTCGACAACTTGATTGTCAGGAACAGCATCTGACTCCACAACTCCAACTGCCTGGTGGACATTAGGATCAAAAACTTCTCCAACCGCATTTATTCTGGAAACTCCGAATTTTTCAAAAACTTCATGCGTCATTTTATTGACCATCTCCAGTCCAACTATCATACTCTCGACATCTGTATTGTCATTTTTTGCATGTGAGATGGCTCGTTCAAGGTTGTCCAGAGAAGGCAGCAGTTCTTTGATCAAATCAAGATTAAAAAATTTGAAGCGGTCAGAACTTTCGCGAATCATGCGCTTTTTATAATTTTCAAACTCAGCATTTACTCTGAGGTAGCGGTCCTCCATATTCTGAGCTCGAGAGCGTTCCTTTTCCAAAAGTTCCTCTGCGGAAGATTCCTCTGCGACTTCAAGCATCTCTGAAGATTCTTCCGTAATATCCGTCTCGATTTCTTCTTGCAAATTTTCTATTTCATTTGCTTTTTTTGATTTGTTCGCTTTCTGTTTTTTTTCTAAAGTTTCTTTCCTTTTTTTTGCGCTCATGAGGTCTTTGTAAAAATAATCAGTCGTAAGATTGTTCGGTAATTGTTTTTGACAATATCGTTGCCGTATAATCAACCATTGAAATTATGCTTTTATAATCCATACTTGTAGGCCCGACAACACCGATGGAGCCTAACACGTTTTGATTGTTGCGATAACTGGCTGTGATGAGTGAACAGCCCTGTAATTGTTTAAAATCGTTTTCAATTCCAATATAAATATGAACACCTTTGTGCTTCATTGAGTCGTCCAGAACTTTCATAATGGCGCTTTTTTGATCAAATGCGTCAATTAACATCCGTACTGCGGCTTGTTCATGGAAATGTGAATCGAGCAATAGATTCATCTGACCGTCAATCAACATTTCACCCGGCTGATTTAACTCAAAAGCTTTTTTCCCTAAACGTACTGCATGTGCAAGAAGATCGTGGTAACGGTTACGATCATCAACCATGCTCTGATGGATTTCTTTTCGAATTTCCTGCATTGAATGATCCTTGAACTTGTCGTTCAGGAATTCGGCAACTGAATTAAGAAATTCTTGAGTATGGCTTTCCTTGGTAAAAATAATTTTGTCTCGCACCACTCCTGCTTTTGTGACTAAGATGACCAGGATTCTGTCCTCACATATTTTTATCAATTCAATGCGTTGAAGTCGACTGACTGAAGCTTTGGGTGTGCTAACTACACAAGCAAATTTAGTAAGCTCTGCCAACATGCGCACTGACTCTGCCAAAATTGCTTCGACTTGCGAGCCCTGTTCATTTGAGACTTGAGAAATTTTTTGTTTAATCTGCTCTGGAATACTATGCGGAGTAGATAAGGAATTGACGTAAAATCTGTAGGCTTTATCGGTAGGTATGCGTCCTGCTGAGGTGTGGTTCTGAATCAGATATCCTAATTCTGCCAGATCCGACATTATGTTTCTGATCGTAGCAGGAGAGAGTGTGACTCCAATAGTTTTTGAAAGAGTACGTGAGCCAATCGGTTCTGACGATTGAATATAATTTTCTATAATGCTATGAAGCACTAACTGCGCGCGTTCATTCAACACTAAGTTATTCCTGACTCCTTTTTTTTCGATTCCTATGAACGTTTTTATCAAAAGAAAGCCTCCTTGATCATTTTATTAGCATTAGCACTCGGTTGGTGGTAGTGCTAATAATTTTACTATTTTGACTGAAAAAGTCAAGTAAAAGATAACAGCTGACAAATATTAGGAGATAATGTACCAGACAGGGCTAATTAGAAGGAAACTCATCATCTTTGAGTTGACAGAATTGGAATTAGAAGCAACCAAATTGAATCAGAAGGGATTTCTTTTTTTACGTGAATCCAGGAACAAATCGATAATACTCCGATATTTTTTTACCAGTTCATCTTGTTCTTTAAACGATTGATTTTTTACTAATTTTAATTTTGAATCCCGCGCTTGAAAAGTAGAAATGTGACTTAGAACCCAGGTATCCTGATCCAAATTGATAAAAAACATTTTTTCTGATTCCCCTTCAGCTTGCCCTTCGTAGCTAAAGCGCAACACTATTCGGCCACGCTGTTCCCCCGTCCAGTAGTGAATAAAACCGAGTTCAGGATGTTCCAGGTCACCCTCTACTGCACTAGGCCAATTTATTTTGATTTCTTCTTCATCAATTTTGTTCATTTTTAAGCAAAATTTAGTGTGCAAAAAGTAATTGTCGAGCACTATTTCGAGTCTCTGGATCAGAAAATCGATAAATAACTCTGTCCATCCAATAATGCAAAAATCCGCTCGCAAGGCCGATTCCCACTAAAAAAGTATACCACTCTGAGATCTGCAGCCATTCCATTAAAGCAGGCCATACTTGTTCGCTGTATCGTCTGCCTGCTGAAACCGCTTCGATTTCAAAAAACGGTGTCATCACGACAGAAAATGCGCAGAGGATAATCAAAACCAGCCAGGGTTTCCAAAAAAGATTTCCCGAAGAATTTTCTGTAATACAGGTTTCCATCTTGGTATTTTGGCGAAGATCATTGCCTCCCATGTGGGCTGCCAGACCTAACGCAGCCATCCAGTGCTGTAGTGTCCAAAGCATCAAAAACTGAAAAGGATCCAGTTGGAAAGCTGCCACGACCATCAACCCTATTCCCAAAATATACAAAATTCTTGGAAGTCCGGAATCGTGACGCAACGCATTTCGTATCATGAAAATTGTGATTCCGACAACTAGCAAGGTTCCAAGACGCAGTAATAATGGAATACCCTCAAGTCCCCAATCTGTTGGGAACATGGGCAGAATCTGTTTCTCCTGCAAATATGACGTACCATGTAAAAGTTCAGCAATTATTACCAGTGCGCCTCCCACTCCCCAACAATACAGACGATCCTGTTTTTTGACTAAAGATGCGGATTCATGATTCCAGCGGTGATGGTAGAGCCTGAGAATTCCATAGTGTTGTGCCGCAAAATGATGCGCTCCCCAAACGAAATCGAGCAGCAACAAACCGATAATTCTTTCCGGAATTGTAAAAGGTAATAATGCCTCCGGAATGAAAAGCACAGCAAAAACACCAAAACCTAACAAGAGCGGAAGGATCACGAAACGATTCTGCTGATTAATGCGAAGTGGTTGGTAAGCCCGTGTGCCCCATGCCAAATAAAACGAACTAAAACGATGTGAAATCCAGAAAAGGAAAACACCTACCGCATAAAACATTTCCTGTATTTGCGTAGAATTTACCAGGAGCAACAAGAACGTTAACCATATTCCTGAGTGCAGCCAAAAGATATCCCAGGCAGGAGATCTAATCCAGCAATTTGCTTTAACTCCAACTGTTACACTTAGGAAAAACTGAATAAATCTCCTGGATGATGTTGCTTCCATCGATTTGTACAAATGGTTGAAATTTCTATTTTCAAATAAAATAATGAGGGAATTTTGATTGTCTCATATTTCCCATGTGGGCTCAAGTTCTGAACAATGATGAGAGGAAGCTTTCAAGTGAAATTAAATTGGTAAAAGGAAAGTAAATAATCGAAAATGAAAATCCGTCTTCCCTGACCTAAATATCCTCCAAACAAAAAAGAAAAAATACTTGAGGATAACCTGACGCTCCTATAAAGTATAAATCAATTTGTACTCTTTGTTCAAAACAGGCATCTCTCAACTTTTTGCTCAGAAAACGGCTCTCTTGATTAGAGAGTTTCCTCCATTGCTTGCGTATCACTCAATCCTCTTTGGATATCCTCAAGTCACGTTACGCAAAAGGTGAAATAGACAAACAGGAATTTGAAATCAAAAAACAGGATTTAAGTTAATATAATGAACAGAATGAAGAAAAAGCAAAAAAGTAAAGCGGAACAGAAAACAAAAAAAGGACAAGCTCAACGTAAAAGTGGAAAAAACTTTAGGTTGTGGGGAGGAATGATCCTTTTCATAATTATAGCAGCAGGAGCATATTTTTATTATCAACCTCCGGATTCTCTTTCCGCCACCGCAACTCCAGAACAAATTGCACTTGGAGAGCAACTGTATTCCGAAAATTGTCTCAGCTGTCATGGTGCAAAAGCCATTGGTGAAAATCCTGCACAGTCCCGTGGAGGACAAAAAGCTGACGGAAGTTACCTCGCTCCTGCCCTAAACGGTAAAGGTCATGCATGGCATCATCCGAATGAAATGCTTTTCTCAACTGTAAAAGACGGGTCCATCGCAAAAGATTCTCCGATGCGGGGATTCAAGGACAAGTTATCAGATGATGATATTGTCGCCGTACTTCATTATGTCAAATCTTTGTGGCCGGATGAAATACAGGTGAGGCATGCAATGCGGCCTTAGTTTGCCCATTTGAAGAACTTAATATCGTAATCAATAAAATGCTGAGAGAGTTTGTTATGCATAGATTGAAAGAAATCAGCTCAAAGGAATGGTTCATTTCACTTGTCATCGCAACAGCGCTTTTTTTGATGATGGGAACATTGACCGCGCTATGGAACAATCCGTATTTTATCCGCATGACTCCGGTGACGGACTGGGACTTTGTCATCCTAAGTTTGGAATCCTTGCTGATTGGTTTTTTCTTCGGTATTCAAGCGCCGCACTGTGCCGTTAAAAAAGCTGGATTCGGAGGAATTTTCGGATTTCTCGGTTTCGGTTGTTCGCTTTGCAACAAACTACTTTTATTAGTATTTGGTTCCGGTTTTCTGCTCACTTATTTTGAGCCGATACGTTATTACGTTGGAGCGGCAGGAATTCTTATCTTTTCTTTTGCGCTTTACCAGAAAATGGCAGCGCCGTTATTAAATCAAGTCAACATAAAAACGGAGGCATGATTAAGAATAATGTCACATTATCTTGTGTACCTGTATTTCCAATTGTTATTGCGGGTCAAGTCTTCTAATCGTGCTGAATCAATGGCGTCGACCGCTTCGTAAAGTGGAACCATTTTCCAGTAAGGACACTCAGCAAAAATTTCACAGCCGACACTTATTATTTTTTCAATAGTACCTCTCCAAATTTAATTTCTCATTCTTCCCCACTTTTTTAGCAAAAAAGGCTTTTGCAGATTTAGAGCTTTTCCTTATTATAAAGGGTGACTGATTGTTAATTTATAACAATTCAAGATTGTTTTCCGAATCATGGCCACAAATTTAGATTATGCTTTCTGTGCAGTATTATGAAAAATGTTATTAAATTGGTTACACGCTGGATTATTCCACTCATAGGCAGCGTGGTGGCACTGGCGCTGATTTTTTATCTCTACCGGGGGCTGGATTACGAACTGATTCTAACTGGACTCCGAAAGGCGAATCCTTGGTGGATCACCATGTTGGCCACCACGATTCTCCTGGAACAACTCATCAATGGTTGGAAGTGGAGGCAAATTCTATATGATGTCAAACCGATATCGAGCCTGCGGCTGACCGGAGCATTTCTGGCAGGCTATGGAGCCAATGTGCTGGTGCCGTTGGGGATCAGCCCCTTGGTACGTTCATGGCTGATTGCACGACTTGAAGCACTGAAGATGGCAACGGTACTGACCACAACGATCATTGCGCGATTCCTCGACGGCGTTGTATTTGCCCTGTTCGCCGGTGTAGTTGTCGTGGTGGGCAAAGTTCCGCAGATTGGGGGCAACTTGGAATTGGGGCTCAGTATTGCCGGTGCACTGAATCTTGTGCTGTTCGCTGGCTTACTATGGTTAATGTTTCGCTTTCGTGCGTTCTTTGCCAGAGAAGAACCGTTGATCTGTCGTCTGTTCGACTGGGTTGCAACGAGGTTCAGGGCTGATGGAGCCGCCTTGCGGGCCTCACTTTGCAACGGCGTGGTATGGCCCCGCGGACGTCTCAGGCGAATTGCCGTTATCCTTGGCGCTGTGGCGAGCAAGATCGTTTCTGCGACACATTTCCTCTGGGCGGGGCTGGCGGTGGGCATCGTGCTAACACCATTCGATTATTTGTTCCTCATGGTCTTTGCCGGGTTTTCTATGGTATTGTCACGTTTTGTCCGCATACCCGGAGGATTTGTCATTGGTTCGGCCTTTGCCTTTCGTCTGCTCAATGTTCCAGATGAACAGGCACTGCTGATGATCCTTTTCAATCATGTCATGTCAATCTTTCTGGTGGTGGTGATTGGCCTTGTCATTCTCTGGCAGAGCGGGATCGACATTCGCAACGTGCAGACTAAAATGAAAAGTGGCGATGCAAGAGTCTGAATTCAAAATCACTGATCGAGGTCGATTTTGGAAAATTGCCGGTGCCGGTGCGGCATTTCAAGCAGGGTCAGCGGCGGTGGATTCCGCGACAGTTGTGGCAAGCCTGGTATTTCAGTTGACCGGTAGTGCCTTCGCCGTAGGCGCCGCGAGCGCCATATTACGCCTTGGTTGGCTCCTACCGCAGCTTGTCGTGGGTTTCCTGGCTGAGTGCTCTACTCGACGTATGCCGTTCTATGTCTTTGGCGCCTATGGCCGTGCGATTTGTGCCGGATTGATCGCACTGCTGCTCTGGACTGGAACAGGATTGTCTCCGGTTATGCTCGCAACAGGCTTTCTCATACTCTGGACTCTCTATGCTTTTGTCAGTGGTGTGGTTGCCGTTCCCTATAATGACATCGTGGGCCGGTCGATTCCGTCCGGTGCCCGTAGTCGAATGTTAGCTTGGCGTTTCTTCGGCGGCGGAATCTTAGCGCTTGGGGTTGCGGTCTTTGTACGGCAGGTGCTGGAGACAACTCAGTCCATGTTTCAGGGGTATGCGCTGATTTTTGCTCTAGCCTCGGTTTTGATGCTCCTGTCATCGACCCTTTTCGTTTCAGCAGGCGAACCAATTATAGCGGCGCAAGAGCCATCTGAGAGGCGTAAAGGCCTGGTCGCTGATTTTTTCAGGAATGGTTGGGTTATCTTGCAGGGAGACGCTCGATTTCGTCTGTTTCTTTTCTGGCAGTGGCTTGGCGGGGCAACGCTGATGGCTTTACCTTTCTATGTGGTGGCAGCCTCAACATACGGTATCGGGGCCGCGGATGTGGGTCTTCTCCTTGGAGCGCAAACTGTGGGTTCGCTTTTTTCAAACGCGTTCTGGGGACGGCTCGGAGACCGTGCCGGTAAACTTAGGCTTTTGCAGACTGTAGGTGTTTTGCGCCTATTTCCGCCAATTGGCGTACTATTGCTTCTTTTTTTCGCTGATACAGGAGTGTTGGTGGGGTTTGTCCTTCTCTTTATCGTTATCGGAGCATTGATGAGTGGGATGACCATCGGGTATCTCGGCTATCTTATGGAAATATCGCCGGACGACCGCCGCCCGGCTTACTCCGCGTATTTCAACGCACTGGCCTCACCGGCGGCACTTCTACCCCTTTTGGGTGCTGCGCTCATCGAATATATTTCGATCAATGCGGTCTTTGTGGCCACCGTCGTTGCCGCCGCTTGGCAACTGGCACTTCTTAACCGCATATCCAGAATACAAGGAGGTTGAGCTGAATGTTGAAAAAATTTCGTAGGTTGCTGAAAAGACTCTGGCTTCCGATCATCCTGCGCGTCTGGCCGCTTGCTCAGCTCTGGTATCTTCTCTGGGGGTTGAAGCTTGAAGGACAACCGTCTGACGAGGTATGGTATTTCGCTTTTGGCGCAAACATGAACAACAGTGTTTTTCTTGAGCGTCGAAAAATGAGTCAGAAGGAATGGCGTGTGGGTCGAATCAAAGACTACAGACTGCGCTTTAATCTGGAGGGACATCCGAAGGGTAAAGCCGCACCGGCTAATATTGAACCCTTCCCCGGCGAAGAAGTCTGGGGCATTCTCTATCTGATCACTCGGCTTGAAATGGTCTGGCTTAATTCCACCGAGGGCGTACCCGGCTGGCGTTATCGACCTGTCTGGCTGGAGGCCACTGACATGGATGGCGTTGGTATGGAGGCTTTCAGCTTAATCGCCGACGGCAAGGAAACGGACGGCAACCCGTCTCTGCGTTATATCACTCTTTTGCGGGAAGGTGCCCGCGCACACAGACTGCCGGAACACTGGATAAGGAAGTTGGACAATGTTCGACCGGCGGAATGAAAAAGAGATGTTGGCCGGTACTCTGTCAGTCGATTATTGTAGTGTATAATTGTTAATTTGTTTCAGGATCTCAGGCATTCTAATATTATCCTATGCTCTTTTTCAAAAGTAATCACTTCCGTTACTACAACACGCCGACATAAAAACGGATGCATGATTTAGAATTATATCCCTTTTTCTTGTGTACCTCTATTCCCTTACTCATTCCAGGCGTATAGCTGATCCGGAAAGAGTTTAAACACGAATGAAGTGAGTAAATTCCTATCCGTAATTACCAAGGCATGTAGTCCGGAGCTACCGTTCTGAATTATACTCATGCTTTGTGTGTCCCCAGAACGGAGTCCGGGGCTACCGTTCACCGATCAGATGGATGACAAGCTCTGTGTGAATAACCAAGGAGAAAAATCGTTTGTACACAGAATCCTGAATTTTCACAAGCATCACATAATTTCTCACAACCACCGGCGAGTTGTTGATTTGTAATCCTCAAATTCATTGCCAAAGATTTGCACAAGCGCAAGTTCCTCCGGATAAATCTGGAATTTGTTCATATACTAAATGAAACCGAAAACGCCGATCAATCCGAATGGGGCAGACAGATAAATCGTCAATGCAACAAGGACTAGCGACAAAGCGAGATACATTGGGTACCGTGAAACTTGATAAATCCCTGAACTTACAAGCGAGGTCGATTCTTCAGGTTTAAACGGACTCACCGTCGTTTTTGCGTTTTTTAAAGAGACAAGGCCGGCAACAGCAAAAAATAATCCCAAACCTAGAGCAAATACCGATGCGAATATACGCAAGGTTGCATTTATTTCAAATATCGGCGTTGTCGTTGAAATCCATCAAATTGCAAGTGCAAATGCTATCGTTACGAGAGGCGGTGGTATCTTAAGTTCAAGAAATTTCATAATGTATCTCAGTTAAAGTGGTTTAATTTACGAGTCGATATCCAATCTAAAAATGCATTTGCAGGATTTAGTTACCATCGTTCAGGAAAACGATCTTGTTGTTAAACTGGCAAGTTTCTATCATTTTATCAGCTTAACATGCAAATATGAACAAAATTTGAAGGAAAGCAAAAAACTTGTGAATGTCACAATTTTTACTCATGCTGTGCGTTCATTATTAACTCACAAATGAAATAACAATGCTGCATTATTTTGCTTACGGATCAAACATGAGCGCAAGGCGTCTCCGACACAGACTCGGTTGGTCGCCCTCGCGTATCGCTGTAATCCTGCCGGATTACCTGCTGGCCTTTAATAAACAATCTGCTGATGGAGGAAAAGCCAATATTCAACATTCTCCCGGAGATGAAGTTGAAGGCATTCTCTATTTTGTCAAAGAAGATGACCTTTTGACTATGGACGCTTATGAAGGTGTTGCCCAAAAACAATACAAGCGTCAGGATTTTGAAGTCATGGATCTTTCCGGACATCCGATGCCGGCTGTTGCGTACGTTGCCCTCAATACCGGACCGGAATCACGCCCCACCAGTGAGTATCTGAATTATTTGCTTGAAGGGGAACATCTCCTGAGTCTGGAATATATTTCACGTCTGGAAGAAATCGCGACTCTCTAATTTAATTTTTTCCTGAGAAACCATGTCTTTCACTCTCAAAGATGATCAGATTTTTGAACAAGATGGAAAGCACATTTCCGCGCTAAGAATTCCGCATTAAACCAATACTTCCGGCTGGGGCTCATTGTTGTTGCCAGTCATTGCTATCCGGAACGGTGATGGGCCGACAGTCCTTTTTACCGGAGGCAATCATGGTGATGAATACGAAGGTCCGATTGCCTTACGAAAACTGGCAAATGAGCTGAAAGCGGAAGACATTCAGGGACAAGTCATCATTGTACCTTATCTCAACTATCCCGCGGTTTTGGCAGGAACGCGTCTTTCTCCCGTTGATGGCCTAAACATGAACCGTTCTTTTCCGGGAAATCCTGAAGGATCAATGACTCAGGAAATTGCGGATTTTGTTTTTCGTGAACTGGTAATGCGGAGTGATGTAGTGCTCGATTTTCATTCCGGCGGAAACTCCATGATTTTTGAACCATGCACTGTTTTGCATCAACTTGAAGACACAGAACAGCTGAAAAAAACGCTTCTTGCCGCAAAGAATTTCGGTGCGCCAATCAGTCTTGTTTTGCGCGAACTTGACAGCAAAGGTATGCTCGATACCGCTGTTGAAAACACCGGGAAAATTTTTCTTTCTACAGAACTTGGCGGAGGAGGTTTTGTCAGTCCGCGGACACTCAAAATTGCGGAAAACGGTATCCGTAATCTGCTGCGTCATTTCGAAATTCTACCACCAAACGAAGAGTCTGTCCCGGAAACAAGATTCATGCAAACACCTGATTTTGGCGGCTATCTGATAGCTCAGCAAGAAGGTCTTAACGAAACTTTGCTTGAGTTGGGAGACTCAGTATCAGAGGGTCAAGTCATTGGACGCATTCACAGTTTGACCGATATAGAGGCTCCGGCATTGGAAATTAAATCACAAATCGACGGTGTACTCGTCACACGTGCCGGACGTGCACACGTCAAAATCTGGGATACGATTGCCGTGATTGCTAATGATCTGGACGTTGCTGATTTTGAGGGAAATACTACCTTTTACTATTGAAAACGGTTTGGATGGGCAGTCTGATCCCATTCGCAGCGTTTATCCCAATCTTTACGTGAGGCACACGCGGTTGGAACTGGACGGTAATTGCAGTAATAATCTTCTCCTTCTGCAAGTCCGGAAGAAATTGGAACTCTGTAAGTCCTGCCGTCAGCAAAGGTTGCCCAGAAACCCCACGAAGTTGTCCTGAATCTTTTGAGTTTTACGCGGCGAGAAGGTGAAATATACTGATAATACGGATCCGTAAAAACCAACGCGCATAGTTCGAGCACTCTTTGCTGTTGGCCTGTAGGATAAGAATAGTTTGAATTGGTTCCCGTTCTGCTGCATGCAGCTAAAACCAGTAACAGCAAAAACCAAAAGACGACAAGATAAAATTTTAAACTAAATCGAGAATCTGAATTCACTGATCTTTTCTGATTCATGGTGCGAGAAGGGGGACTCGAACCCCCACACCTTTCGGCACCAGATCCTAAATCTGGCGTGTCTACCAATTCCACCACTCTCGCAGTCACTCTATACTAACATTTAAAGTTGTCAATGTCGATTTTTACCGGAGTTTAATCGTTGTCTGAGGAGTCATTTATAATCTTGAAATGAAAGTCCATTTTAGCGTCTTCACTACCGGAATTACCCCACTTCAAGCAATAATAGCCTCTCTTTTCTGCCCGAAACTTACTTTCCAGTTCAGTGATTGAATCTTCCTTAACTGGATAATATTGTTCGCCTTCCTCATGAAAATGGATATTAAACGACAAAGGTGCACTTGAATTGAAGCCATATTGAAGTTGTTGTACAGGACTAAGATCAACACACTTTTCATAAGATCGTTTCGGCAAAAGAGTAATCGCCACTTTTTCTCCTTTTTTTGTGGATAAATTATGCGGCATACTGCCCTCATGCTTTTCCTCAACCCAGATTGTGAAGAAATAAAGAAATAAACCGGCAATTGTAAAAGAGATAGAATAGCGTTTTAAAAGTTCCATTTAGGTATATTTTATGAGCGTGTCAGGGATAATCCCAAAATTTTTCATATACGTTACGAAGTGTGTGGGAATAATTATAGTTGGTTTTCAGCTAAATAGTTATCGATGAAAAAGTCTAGACGTGTCTCATAACTATTTTCAACAACCAAATCCGCATACTGTTTTGTGGGAAGAATCTGCTCAAAAAAAACTGGTCGTACAAATTTTAGATATTGATTAAGACTATATTCAGCAGTGACTTCGTAATCCTTGATATCTCTCAGGCACCTGCGGCTGACTGCTACATCTAAAGGGGATTCCAGATAGAAGGAAAAGCCCAGCATCTTACGGATATTTGGACGCAGCAAGACATGTAAACCTTCAATTATCAAATATTTTTCCGGTACTAACTCCGTAAACTCAGCCTCACGTTTTCCTGATTCATAAGCAAAATGAGGTTTTTGCACCGCCTCTCCAGAAGATAACTGAGCTAGATGCTGCTGAAACAGCTCAAAGTCGAAAGCCTGTGGTCCATCATAATCATATTGATCAGAAGGAATGTGATCGGGGCGGTCATAGTAGTAACTGTCTAAAGGCAACACCGCCGTATTTGGCAAACGCTCAACCATCAATGCGGTAAAAAGTGTTTTTCCGCAGCCGGAGCCGCCGGCTACCGCAATAATTTTCATTTTTCTTCTGCTCCTACAAAGGTGCTTTTATCTTTCAAAACGTCTAAATTTCCGGTTTCAGCACTTTCCAATTCTTCCGCAATATCCATTACTGTTAAATATCTCTCAAGTGGTTTCGATCTTTTTTTGGCTAAGGCATCTTTTTTCTGCTGCAACTTTTCCTGTTCCAGAAAATCCCAAACATGCACCACCTTACCCTTTCGTGTAACAGTTATCTCCCGAATTTCCTTTTCAGTAAAACCTGCTTTCAAGGCAGCATCCAGCAAGGTTTGCATTTCTGCTAAAAATTTTTGCCGCTCTTTTTCTGCCTTGATCGCTTTTTCATCTTCTTTTTCGTAATTCTGGGCAAAGATTTGCTGAATTGGAAAAACAGGATGCTGAAAATATAGCAAGACTGTCAGAATTAAAAACAGAAACAAAATTCGTTGCATCAGTATGTTTTTGAGTATGAATTATGCATGATTGCTTTCCGAAACAGAGGATACGCAAAATGTGGTGTAATTATCATGCAATCCTTGAGCAAAATTGATCCTGTTTGCACAGCTCATTTACTGAGCCGGCAATCACGATTTTCGCTTTTTACAGAAATTTACAGCTTGTCCCCATTTCAATTGAATTTTCAGTGTATCTTAAATCAATAAATCTTCAATCCAGATTTTTCCTGTTGCTCTTGTTCCCGCTGTTATTTGGAGCATGTACAGATGACGTGCAAATTCGCAAATCAGCATTGCGTTATTTTGATGAAGGCAACTCGGCGCTTAAACATCGGGATTACCAGATCGCAATTTGGAACTACCAAAAGGCCATCAGTTTAGACAGCGAATCCCCAACTTTTCATTATAATCTTGGCTTAACCTACTACGAAATTGGCAACTACAGCGAGTCTATTGATTCCTTCAAACGTGTAGAATTACTTGTCCCCAGCCAATCAGACACCTATTACAATCTTGCACTTGCGCACTATAAAATGTCGAATAGCCGCTTGGCCGATCTTTACTACAATCGCTACCAGGAAATGTTGAGCTTGAGAAAAGCCCAGGAACGTTTAGCGGAAGTACGAAAAGATCAAGACAGAGAAGCCCGAATTGCTGAGTCAGAATCCAAGCAAAAAGTATTGAAAAGAAGTTCTGCCGGTACGAAAAAAAAGTCCAGCCGCCAAAACAAATCCAGTCAAGGCAAATCAGAAATTCCCAATTGGGAATGAGCAAATAACACAACTACCTTCTGCCCTGTTTACGTAAATTCCAGCTGTTATCGGTTTCGACTCTCTTACGACTCCATTCAAGAACCACACTCAACCTACGACTTGCAAAGCATCATGTCAGTATGATCTTGACGATGTGCCGGCAATTGATTCCTTGAGTCTTTGAGATTGAAGAGCTACCATTAAAGTCTTAGCGCTCACAGCTCCTCAAACTTTAAGTACAGCGGAATAAATGGCATCCGTTCAGAAAAACTATCTGCATCAATTTGACTTGAAATATGGGAGCAATCCTCATCAAAAACCTGCCGCTATTTACTCACTGAATGGAGATGATTTACCCTTTGCTGTACTGAACGGTCAACCGGGATACATCAATTTGCTGGATGCACTTAATGCCTGTCAGTTGGTTGTAGAACTTGACGAAGCACTTGGACTTCCGGCGGCAACTTCTTTCAAACACGTCAGTCCCGCAGGAGCTGCGGTTAATGTACCTCTGGATGATACTTTACGCGAAGTTTATGCTTGTCAGAATCAGGAACTTACGCCACTGGCAACCGCATACATCAGGGCGAGGGGAGCCGACCCTTTGTCATCATTTGGAGATTTTATCGGACTCAGCCGAAAAGTTGATTTAAGTACCGCTGAATTTATCCGGAAAATGGTTTCGGATGGCATAATCGCACCAGGATATGATGAGGATGCACTCAAAATATTAAAAGAAAAAAAGGGCGGAAAATACATTATTTTGCAATCTGATCCGGAATTTATTTATCCTGAACTTGAATTCAGGGAGGTTGCCGGAGTCGTTTTTTCACAACTTCGAAATACTATAAATATCAACGAAAATTCTTTGTTGACCGACGTTGTCACAAAAAACAAAACATTAACGGCAGCGGCATGCCGCGATTTGGTGCTGGCTTCGATCACCTTAAAATATACTCAGTCTAATTCTGTGGCTTATGCTCTGGATGGTCAAATGATTGGTATCGGTGCAGGACAGCAAAGCCGTGTGGATTGCACCAAACTGGCCGGACGCAAGGCTGACACCTGGTTTTTACGCCAATATCCTCATGTGCGTAATCTTCCTTTTCGTGAACCAGTTGGAAGTGTTGAGCGCACAAATGCGCGGATACTTTGCATTGAAGGTGGAATGACGCCGCCGGAACTTCGAAGCTGGAAAAGCCTTTTTGATGGTTCCGCAGAAGAAATTTCCATGGCAGAAAAAAAAGAATGGCTCACCAAACTTAAGGGGGTCAGTTTGTCCTCAGATGCTTTTTTCCCTTTCCGCGACAACATTGACCAAGCCTCTAAACGTGGGGTGAAATATGTTGTTCAGCCGGGCGGCAGCAATCGTGACGAAGAAGTAATTTCCGCAGCGGATGAATACGGAATGGTGATGCTTTTTTCCGGAATACGGCTCTTTCATCATTGATTGTTTTCTGCCGCAAAGGAAGATGAGCAAAAATGACAACCTCAAAAAAAGTTGTCATTCCCGCGAAAGCGGGAATCCAGGAACTTGTAAGTATTTGAAGTAATGGATTCCCGCTTTCGCGGGAATGACATATTAAGTGCGTGTTTGACTTTTTAGAGTTCATAAAAATGATGAAGTGAAATAATTTACAAAATTCAATAAGGAGAGATTTTGATAAAATTATATGATTTAGCAGGTGCAGATGAAAACAGAAGATTCAGCCCTTATTGCTGGAGGATCAGAATGTCGCTGGCACACAAGGGATTGGAAGTTGACTGTGTTCCGTGGCGTTTTACAGAAAAAGAGAAAATCGCATTTTCCGGACAGGAGCGGGTTCCGGTGTTGGTTGATGGTGATAAAACTGTTTCAGATTCCTGGAATATTGCAAAATATCTGGAAACGCAATATCCCGATTCTCCTTCATTAAAACTTGAAAACGGAGAAGTGCTTTTTCTTAAATTTTGGACTGAGACTGTATTGCATCCGGGATTAATAAAATTACTGTTGTTGGATGTTCACAATAGTTTGACTGAAAAAGACAAAATTTATTTCCGTGAAAGTCGTGAAAAACTCTTTGGAAAAACCCTTGAAGAAGTCGTGAACGGTCGCGAAGAACGTTTGCCAAACTTGCAAAAATTATTAACGCCTTTAAGCTTAACTCTTAAACAACAGGAATTTCTGGCAGGAGAAAGTCCTGGATTTTCGGATTACATTGTTTTTGGGGCATTTCAGTGGGCACGTTGCATTTCGGATTTTTCTCTGCTTCAAGCAGACGATTCCATCTATGAGTGGCGCGAAAAAATGCTTGGTCTGCACGACGGACTTGCCGGGAATGCAGTTGGATATTCAGTTTGAAAAAAACTAGAATAGCGCTTAAAAACGTAAAATAAATTCTATTTTCAAAACATGTCAGACAATAATTCTTCTCCTATTCCGGCAACTGATTTTATCCGTAACATCATCCGTGAAGACTTAGCCTCCGGGAAACATCAGCAAATCGTAACCCGTTTTCCACCTGAACCAAATGGTCATTTGCACATCGGCCACGCAAAATCAATTCACCTCAATTTCGGAGTGGCCAACGAATTTGACGGTAAATGTTTCATGCGTTTCGATGACACCAATCCTGTCAAAGAAGATGAGGAATATGTCGAGGGTATTTTAAAAGATGTTCGCTGGCTGGGGTATGACTGGGGTGAGCGGCTGACTTATGCATCAGATTATTTTGAACAGCTTTATGAGTTTGCGGAAGAGTTGATCCAAAAAGGCAAAGCCTATGTTGAAAGCCTGAACGCGGAAGAAATCAGGGAAATGCGCGGCACACTGACCGAGCCCGGAAAAGACAGTCCTTTCCGGGAGCGGAGCATTGAAGAAAATAAGACACTCTTCCGGAAAATGCGAGGCGGTGAGTTCGAAGACGGTTCCCATGTTTTAAGGGCAAAAATTGACATGTCTTCGCCGAATATAAATCTGCGTGATCCGGTACTTTACCGAATCCGTAAAGTTTCACACCAGCGCACCGAAGACAAATGGTGTATTTATCCGCTTTACGATTTTACTCACGGGTTATCAGATGCGCTGGAAGGTGTAACTCATTCGCTCTGCACGCTGGAATTTGAGGATCACCGTCCTTTGTACGAATGGATTTTGGCAGAAGTGAGCGCACCGTATCTGCCTCGGCAAATTGAATTTTCTCGTCTAAATCTGCGTTACAGCGTCTTGAGTAAACGTCGATTGATTCAACTGGTTGAAGAAGGACATGTTGAGGGTTGGGATGATCCACGGATGTTGACGCTGTCCGGATTAAGGCGGCGTGGTTTTCCTGCTTCCGCAATACGCTTATTTTGTGAACGTATAGGAATTTCCAAAAGCGCAAACAATATTGAGATGAACGTGCTCGAGGATTGCGCAAGGGAAGAACTCGACAAAACAGCACCCCGCGCCATGGCGGTTTTACGGCCCTTAAAAGTTGTCATTACGAATTATCCGGAAAATCAAACAGAAGAATTTGAACCGGCACGGCATCCGAAAAATCCGGAAATGGGAACGCGAACCGTGCCTTTTTCAAAGGAAATTTACATCGATCAGGACGATTTTCGTGAAGATCCGCCGCCAAAATATTTCCGGCTTGCTCCTGGAAAAGAAGTGCGGCTACGTTACGCTTACGTAATCCGCTGCGATGAGGTTATTTATGAAAACGGCAAGGTTTCTGAACTCCGTTGCACATACGACAAGGCAACCCGTTCCGGCGCAAAAGCAGAAGGACGCAAGGTTAAAGGCATTATCCATTGGGTTTCAATTCAGCATTCTGTCTCTGCGGAAGTTCGATTGTACGACCGACTCTTCGCTGCATCCTATCCCGGACGCGATGATCCGGAAGGAAATTTTATCAAGGACCTAAATCCGGAATCGGTTGAGATAATTACCGAATGCAGAGTAGAACCGGCTATACTGGAAGCAAAACCAGAAGATGTTTTTCAATTTGAGCGTGTCGGTTATTTTTGTGCAGATTCAAAAAATTCACGTCCGGAGACATTGGTTTTTAACCGGACTGTAACCCTGCGCGACACTTGGGCCAAACTGGAACAGGAGCAAAGCGGACAGAACTGAGGGGCAAGAAAAGATGGTTAATTCCACATCATATCGACTTTCAAAATTCATTCTTTTCTGCATCGTCTTTTTCAGTTTTATCTGCACGTCATTATCCTCAACGGTTTGGGCATTTGACGATGCTTCCGAAATAAATCATTCCTTCCTGAATCAGGAAAATTTTCTTGATCTAAAGTCCTATCAATTTCACAAATTAAAAGAAGACGAATGGTATGAAAGTGTTGGAGGATGGCGTCTTACCGGAGGAAGTCTTGGTTTGGATTTGCTTTACTCTCAGCTTGAAATACGTTTGCCTCATTCGTTGTCTGAAGAAACTACCGTTATTTTTCTTGCAAAACAGCAAGAATTTTATGAAATAAAACCCTTCCGTTATCTGGTGGAAGTTGAATGGCGTCCGGGTGAATGGGCAGCGTTTTCACTGCTTGGGATGCCGGAATATGACAAACGCAAAGCGGATCAGGGCGCAAGCGTCACGCTGGGTAAACGTACGTGGAACTTTCTGCGTTTCCAGCAATTGTATCAGGATTTATATTACAACGAAAAAAATTTTTACGACAATTCTTACTATGCTCCGCATCCGATAGAGAACCATCTGGAAGGAGCATTTCGTTTAAATAAATGGCGAGTACGCTTCAATCACTTGCTGGATAAACCGTTCAAACAAGTTTTTCCAAAACAGGATCTGACTGTCACGTACAAAAGCCGTGACAGCAACGCGGTGCTGGATTATCGCTACGGAACGCAGAGTCTGGCCGGTGTTAGCTGGCGTAGCTTTGATATTCGTAAACGCCGTGAAACAACAGCTTCCGCTGAAACCGCATCGCCGGATAATCGTGACCAGCAACTGCTTTATAACTCTACGGATTTATATTGGTTGCGTCCTTTAAGTGAAAAACTTCACGGGACGCTCGGACTACGTGAAGATCGCTTTCGCAATATTTTTCGTCAACTCGATCTTGCCCTGGACGATTATGATTTTCATTTGTGGACCGCGCAGTTTTACGGAATTTTACGGCACCAAACTGAGACGAACAGATTTTGGGAATATGGATTGTATGCGGGTGATACCGACAAAGTAACGAATTACCTGAGTACAGAGATTCAGGATAAAACACGCCGTAAAACAGAGGTCAAGTTCCGTGTGAGCTGGGAATTCCAGGATTTGAGTAAGCAGTCTGCTTTGATGATAACCACCAGTTGGAATATGGATGATTTTTTCAATGACTTTTGGGATGGCGGAAACATTTCTTATCAACGGATTTTCTAATTCTATTGCGATAACTCTGCATAATATTGATATTGCTTAACAAACATCATACACACACTGGAAAGAAAAATGGAAAACATTGCGGAAATTCAAAGTTACGACAACGAATACTTCGTGCATCCTTGGGAAAGCATGAAGAGCGTGGGTAAAAACACGCGCATGTTTGCGGAAAATGCGGATGGTATTTACTTGTATGACGAAAACGGCCAAAAACTGATCGACGGCCCTGGAGGAATGTGGTGCGTACAGATTGGCTATGGGCGCAGGGAAATGGCTGAGGCGATTTCAGATCAAATCCTGAAAGTTCCGTATTACTCTCCATGGAACATGAGTGCAACGCCAAGCGCGGTGCTGGCCAAAAAGCTTGCCGAACTCGCTCCTGGAGATTTGAACCATGTCTTTTTTACCACCTGTGGTTCAACCGCCGTGGATAGCGCCATCCGCTTTGTGCATTTCTACAATAATGTGCTTGGACGGCACAGGAAGAAAAAGGTGATTTCGCGTGAAAAATCTTACCATGGCAGCACCTACCTCAGCGCCACTATGAGCGGCAAGGCCCGTGACAAGGAATGGCTGGATACCGCAAACGAACTTGTCCACTTTATCCCTGACGTCAATCCCAGCCGTCGTCCGGAGGGCATGAACGTGGAGGCATTTCTGGAAGAAAAAATCAACGATCTAGAAACCGCAATCCAGTCGCTTGGAGCCGAGAACGTCGGTGCGTTCATTGCCGAACCAGTTCTTGCTTCCGGAGGAGTGATTGTCCCTCCGGAAGGCTACCACCAGCGTTGTCTGGAGGTTTGCCGCAAACATGACGTGCTGTACATTTCCGATGAGGTCGTGACTGCCTTTGGCCGTCTTGGGCACTGGTTCGCATCCAAGGAAGTGTTCGGGATTGAGCCGGATATCATCACCTGCGCCAAGGGATTGACTTCCGGTTATGTACCTATGGGTGCCTGTATTATTTCCGACCGCATTTTCAGCCAAATCTCAGGGGATCGTTCCCAAGACGCAACCTTCTCAAACGGCTACACCTATTCCGGGCATCCAGTCAGTTCCGCTGCCGCCCTCAAGAACATCGAAATTATCGAAAACGAAAACTTGCTGGAGCATGTTCGTGAAATCTCACCGTATTTCCAGCAACGACTCCGAGAACTAAGAAAACTCCCACTCGTAGGTGACACACGTGGTGTAGGATTGGTAGGCTGCGTCGAAGGAAGGATTGTCGAACCGGAGAATCCGGACGCACTCGAAATGGACATTGCAATGGGTTCCCGCATCGATAAGCATTGCCAGGAACTGGGCTTGATTGTCCGACCACTATGGAACATGTGCGTGTTCTCGCCACCGCTAATCATCACTCCGAAACAGATCGACGAGATGTTCAACATCTTGGAGCAAGGCATTCTATTGGCCACTGAGGAATTGCGTCAAGAAGGTTTATGGAAAGGATAATTCAATGAACATCAAAGCATTAAAAAAAATAAAATTTTAAATATAATTTCAGCTAACTAATCGCTAGAGTAGTTTTCTTGTATGAAAGTAGGTTGACAAATTTTTCATAGAACATAGCATGGCTACTGTTTGTCTTTGGGGGAAACTGAGGGCATCTTCGTTTTTTTACATCGGATACAAATTCAATAATTTTTGGAGAAAGACAATGAAACAAATGATGAAGCGCATTACGTGTACCATACTAGTACAGCGTCATTCTTAATTTGATATCATTTGGCACGTAAATAGCATTTCGTTTTCCATGATTAATTTTTATGGAGAACAACATGGCTCGTAAGACAAAATACATTGTCAAGTTAAGTAAACGTGAACGTGAACAGCTAACCAAACTGGTGAAAA
>JAESQU010000115.1 GCA_016764995.1 SAR324 cluster bacterium
CATTGAAATAATTAACGCACCAGTAGCTCAACTGGATAGAGCAACTGACTTCTAATCAGTAGGTTACAGGTTCAAGTCCTGTCTGGTGCGCCAACAATATCAATAACATAGGGTGCAAAAAGGTCAAAAAAGACCCTTATTTCAAAAAAAAACAAAACGGAATGAAATCAAAAGCTTAGAAAAAATGCTAAAAATCTCATCCCAAAAACGTGTATCATAGAAAAAACATTCCGTTTTGAATTTAACGGAATTACACTTTTTTTAAGTCGTCTGCTTTTTCGCGCTCCAGCTTTTCCCAGATAGCCAATTCCGTAAATCCGGTCATCGTGACTCTGAGCCGTACTTTTCGGCTGTATGTGATCAGATAATCTCTCATTTCATCTGCTAGGTCATCATAAACTCTGACTTGCGTATATTTCTTTTTAAAGTCAAGCCTTGGCCTGCCTACTTTCCTTCTTTTTTGTTGTTCAGTCATTTTGTTCTCCTTTTTTAGTTTTGTTCATGCGTTCTCCTTTTTAGCTCCGAAAATTTTTTTCATTGTTCTATTATATATTAGAGCAATCTTCAAAAACATGGAATTAGTTTTGAGACAGCCGCAGAGGTTTTTCTTGATCCGTTGCAATTCAACCTACCGGACGAGGAACATAGCGAACAAGAAGAACGGTGGATCACTATGGGCATTAGCAGAAGTCAAAGATTGCTGGTGGTGGTTCATACTTTTATGGAGTATCATAAAACTCGGATTTCTGTCCGGATCATTTCGGCGAGGTCGGCAACACCAAGTGAACGCAAATAATATGAGGAGAACAAATGAAAGAAGAATATGATTTTTCAAAAGGGGAGCGTGGGCGTTTCTATCGTGATGGTTCAACAATAAATATTCCTGTATATCTGGATCAGGATGTAAAACATTTTCTAACAGATAAAGCCAAAGCAAAAGGGATTCATCTTCAGCAGTTAGTGAATGACTTGTTACGTATGGATATGCGCTCTTTACAAAGTTAAACTTAGAGAGGTCGTTTTATCCAGTAAAGTCAGTTGTGTCTCTTGCTCCAGAGATCTTGAAATGTTTCTGAAAGCCATGTGTGAAACATTCCGGAAAAACGGAGGGTGTTATTAAAAATGCTCATAGAGTAAGGGTGACTTATGAAAATTGAAGATTTTTTCAATCAGAAAAATATAATTGATCTTAGTTTTTTTAATTTTTCGAATGCAATAACAGCGTGTTATTACGCCAGAGAAAATCTCGAAATTCTAAAAGTCAATGACAATTTTCTGAGTTTTTTCCCGATACTGGGCAATGTCAATAATGTATATTTTCCAGATGTGCTGGAGCAAATAGGCTTACCGGGTAAACAGATTGAAGAATTTGTTCGGGACATAAATGAGAAGGGAATGGTGTTGATCCCGGAAATTAAAATCAGTATAGACGGCAAAGAACGCATTTACTTCCTGCTTTCAACGAGAACAAAAAACGATTCTTTTACATATCTTAACGGCGTTCAGGGTCAGTTTGTTGATCGTACAGTAGAATTTAATTTACGCAAGGAACGTCAAAACCTGCTCGACGAAAAAATACGTGACCGCGAAATAATTGAAGAGAAAAGTCGACAATTGGCAAGCCTCGCCAAAAGACTGGCAAAGTACCTTTCGCCGCAGATTTATCAAAGTATTTTTAAAAATGAAGACGGAGGCGAACACAAACATGCCCGGAAAAACCTGACGATTTTTCTCTCGGACATTGTCAAGTTTACCGATCTGGCTGATACATTGGAACCGGAACGCTTGGCTACGGTAATTAACTCTTATCTTTCTGAAATGTCCTTGATTGCAGTTGAATGCGGCGGTACAATAGACAAATTCATAGGTGATGCGGTATTGATTTTCTTCGGTGATCCGGAAACTGAAGGGGAAACTGAGGATGCGTTAAAGTGCGCGGAAATGGCGATAAGAATGTTAAAGAGAGTTGGTGAACTAAATAAACACTGGAAAAAATTGGGAGTCATTGACGGTTTAAAAGTTCGCATGGGCATCGCTACAGGATTTTGCACAGTTGGAAATTTTGGATCAGATTTACGGTTGGACTACACAGTGCTCGGCAGTCCGGTAAACATGGCTGCCCGTTTACAGACAATGGCCGAACACAATAGTATTTTAATTGACGAATACACCAAAGACTTAATTAACGACCACGTTAGCAGTAAATATATTGATGAAATAACTCCAAAGGGTTTTGCGAGACCAGTTCAAGTTTACCGCATAAACGATTTTAAATCAGCAGAACATCGCAATCGTCGAAAAAGTCTTACTCATGTCGGTGAGCGTGTAGAAGTCAGTGTTTTAGATAGTTCAAACATCCGTGCGGCAATTGAAGAACTAAAACACATACAAGAAAAGTTTGAACGTGATTATGCGGATTTGGAAGATAAAAAGAAAAACTTAACGAGCTAGTATAAATGAAATTATGGGATTGTTAATTGAAGGCCGCTGGCATGATCAGTGGTATGACACCGGGAAAACCGATGGCGAATTTATCCGCACAAATTCGCAGTTCCGCAACTGGATCACCTCGGATGGTTCTGCCGGACCCAGCGGTGAAGGCGGCTTTTCCGCGGAATCCGGACGTTATCATTTGTACGTCTCCCTCGCCTGTCCATGGGCGCACCGCACGCTGATTTTTCGATCATTGAAATCTTTGGAGGAGATTATTCCGGTTTCCATTGTCCATCCGTACATGCTTGACAAGGGTTGGGTTTTTGATGACTGGAAGGGTGAAACCGGAGATGCGCTTTATGGATATGATTGCCTGCACCAACTCTACACCAAGGCGACTCCGGATTACAGCGGTAGAGTTACGGTTCCGGTGCTTTGGGATCGTGAGCGGGAAACTATCGTCAGCAACGAGTCTTCCGAAATCATTCGTATGTTCAACTCGGCCTTTGACGATTTGACTCCGGTGAAGACGGATTACTATCCGGAAGAATTGCGGGATGAAATTGACTCGATCAACGCGAAAATTTACGAAACGCTGAACAACGGCGTTTACCGCTGCGGATTCGCGACAACCCAAAAGGCTTATGAAGCCGCCTTCACAGAGCTTTTTGCTTGTCTTGATGAACTGGAATCAAGGCTGAGTAAGCGGCGTTTTCTGTTTGGCAACCAAATCACTGAAGCCGACTGGCGCCTTTTCACTACCTTGATCCGTTTTGACGCTGTTTACTATTCACATTTCAAAACAAATTTCCGCAGAATCCGGGACTATCCGGAACTCTACGGATACACCCTGGATTTGTTTCAGCAGTCTGGAATTAAGCAAACAGTTAATTTAGAACACATCAAACAGCATTACTACTACAGCCACGAAACAATCAATCCCTTCCGGATTGTTCCGGAAGGTCCGGAACTGAACTTCGATGAACCGCATCAACGTCACGAACGTTTTAGCTAATCAATTGGCATTCCCGGAACTACGCCGGATTGATCTAGAATTTCGTCCAGCCTTGGGAAACCCGTAAATTCACCCGTTCAAGAGAAAATTGTATTGACGGTCACAATGTTCCGGAACAAGATATTAAACGTCGGTTTGAAAGAAGTTGGAGCAATTTTCAAAAAATATACAAACAGTTGGTAAATTCATGGACTGTCTATGACACTTCAGGAATTCGCCCTATAATTCTTGATGAATCGGAGCAATAAAAATGGTAAAATATTCTGAAAATACAATGTTGGGACTAAAGGCTTTACAGCGTGCCGCAGACAAAGTTTTTGAAATTGCAAGAAAAAATAACACTAAAATTCCTGTATGGATTGATGGGAGCATTCAATTCAAAATTCCTCAGAAGATCACCAAACAATCCGTTGCACCGGACGTGCAGGTGACGTTATCTTAGAGTAATTGCTTCCGTTCAAAATTCCGGAACAATTTTGAAATTCTCTGGGAGTGTGGCATTTTGCCCGCACTCACGGGAAAAGATGAAAAGTTGGTATTTTCTTCTTATTGGCGAATGTCTTTTATCAATATCGCCAGAAATTAAAATGAGGTGAAAAAATATTTACCTTGCAAATTTACCGGTTAATGGTAAATTTACAAGCATGATAACACGAACACTCCATTCCACACTGCTTGAATCGCTTGATTCTTTTGCCGCAGTTGTCTTGCTGGGACCTCGCCAAGTGGGAAAAACCACGCTTGCCCTGAGCATTGCGGAAAACCGACCTTCCGTTTATCTTGACTTGGAAGATCCGGACGAATTGAACAAATTAAACGACCCCAAATTTTACTTTGAACACCATCAGGATAAGCTGATTATCCTTGATGAAGTACAAAGAAAACCGGAATTATTTCAATTATTACGAGGTCAAATTGACCGCAATCGCCGCGAAGGCCGCCGTTTTGGTCAGTTTTTATTATTGGGTTCGGCCTCAAAAAAATTATTGTCGCAAAGCTCGGAATCTTTGGCCGGACGAGCTTCTTATTTGGAATTGCAGCCTCTGTCTTTGCAGGAAGTCGGCGCGACCGAAATAAACGAACTCTGGGTACAAGGCGGTTTCCCTGAAGTTTGTCTGTTTCCTGAGCACGGGTTTTCATGGAAAAAAAATTTCATCAAAACTTATCTGGAACGTGATATTCCGACTTTAGGTTCACGAATACCGGCAGAAACTTTGCGTCGTTTCTGGATGATGTTAGCCCATAATCAAGGTCAACTATTCAATGCTTCTCAGTTGGGAAGTGGGCTTGGAGTAAAGGGGCAGACAATTGGACGTTATTTGGATTTGATGGTAGATTTATTCTTGATTCGTCGACTTTCACCTTGGCACACAAATGTCGGGAAACGTCTGATAAAAAGTCCGAAAACTTATGTCCGTGATTCGGGGACACTTCATGCTTTACTCGGAATCTCTTCAATGGAAGAGCTTCTGGGACATCCGGTCTCCGGTGGAAGTTGGGAAGGTTTTGTGATTGAGAATTTGTTGCGGGCGGCCCCTATTTTTACAGAGGCTTATTTCTATCGAACTTCCGCAGGAGCAGAAATTGATTTACTCTTGCAATTC
>JAESQU010000116.1 GCA_016764995.1 SAR324 cluster bacterium
CCTATTCAGGAGAGTTTCCGAGAAAAACATGGTTTACAATGCGGATTCTGTACTCCGGGAATGATCCTGTCTTCATGGCAGTTGTTGGAGCGCAACCCCAAACCATCAGAAGGTGAAATACGGCATGCGATAGAAGGAAACTTCTGTCGCTGTACGGGATATGATAACATTGTGAAGGCGGTGCAACATGCTGCCCAACAGTCTTAGGAGAAAAAGATGGGAAAATTAATGGGCGCATCCGTTAAGCGGGTAGAGGATTTGCGATTTATCACTGGCAAGGGACAATACACCGATGACATCACTTTGCCGGGAATGACTTTCGCTACGATTGTCCGCAGTCCTTTTGCGCATGCAAATATCAAAAACATCGACTTTTCCGCAGCTAAAAATGCCCCAGGTTATGTGGCAAGTTTTGTCGGCGGTGATATTCCGGAAGCGATTGCGGGTGTTCCGTGCGGATGGCAGGTTGATTTCAAAAACGGCGATACCATGAAGGAACCGCCTCATCCACTTTTGGCGCGCGGGAAAGCACGTCACGTTGGGGACGCGGTTGCTGTCGTGGTTGCAGAAACTCAAGCACAGGCAAAAGACGCAGCGGCATTGGTAGATGTCGAATATGAGGAACTTCCGGCAGTAGTTAATATTTCAGCTGCACTCAAAGACGGTGCGCCGCAGCTTCATGAAGGAGTTCCTAATAATTGCATTTTTGAATGGGAACTTGGTTCCGGAATGGATGTGGTCGATTCCGCACTGGCGAGTGCGGCACATGTGACAAAGTTGGACATTGTTAACCAACGCCTTGTCCCAAATGCTATTGAACCGCGTTGCGCAATTGGCGATTATGATGATTCGCGTGATTTTCACACGCTTTATACTTCTTCACAGAATCCGCATATGATCCGTTTGTTGATGTGTGCGTTTGCGCTCGGTTTGCCGGAACACAAAGTGCGTGTTGTGGCTCCAGATGTAGGCGGCGGATTCGGTAGTAAAATATTCCACTACATCGAGGAAGCATTGATGGTTTGGGTTGCAGAGCAAATCAAGCGTCCAGTCAAATGGACTGCCGAGCGTACCGAAAGTTTTTTAACCGATGGACAAGGCCGCGACCACATAACCAAAGCACAAATGGGTTTTGACAGTGATGGCAAAATGGTGGCATTGAAAGTCGAAACGGATGCGAATTTGGGTGCATATCTTTCAACTTTTTCAACCGCTGTTCCGACCTATCTTCACGGAACTTTGATGCAGGGTCTTTACACAACTCCGGCAGTTCATATCACTGTCAATGCAGGTGTGACAAACACTGCTCCAGTTGATGCTTACCGTGGCGCAGGCCGTCCGGAAGCAACTTATGTAATTGAACGTCTGGTCGAAACCGCGGCTGCAGAAATGGGTGTTGATCCGGCAGAATTACGTTTGAAAAATTTTATTCCGCCTTTTGACGGCAGTGAAAACCAGCCCGGATACCAAACTCAAGTTGCACTGCAATATGACAGTGGAAACTATGAAGGTGTGCTGAATCGGCTGCTTGAAATGTCCGATTACGAAAATCTGAAAAAAGAGCGGGATACTGCACGTGCCAATGGTAAGTTAATGGGCATCGGTTTTTCGACTTATATAGAAGCGTGCGGAATTGCGCCATCTGCGGTGGTTGGTTCACTTGGAGCACGTGCCGGATTATTTGAGGCGGCCAATATCCGCGTCGAACCTACCGGATCAGTGACGCTTTTCACCGGAAGCCACTCGCATGGACAGGGACACGAAACTACATTTGCGCAACTAATCGCCGATGATTTAGGAATTCCGATGGAAAATGTGCTAGTCGTTCACGGAGACACCGACAAAGTTCCCTTCGGAATGGGAACTTATGGATCACGAAGCTTAGCTGTTGGCGGAAGTGCAATCGTCAAAAGTCTGGAAAAAATAAAGGCAAAAGGCGCGAAAATCGCTGCTCATTTGCTGGAAGCATCTGTGGAAGATTTGGATTTTGCAGACGGAAAATGGACAGTAAAAGGTACTGACAAGTCTGTTGCTTTTGGAGATGTATCTTTGACTGCTTATGTGCCCCATAATTATCCGGAAGGCTTGGAACCGGGATTGGACGAAACCAGCTTTTATGATCTAGTCAATTTCACTTATCCCTTTGGAGCCCACATGGCAGTTGTCGAAGTTGATCCTGATACAGGGAAAGTAGAATTGAAGCGTTTCATCTGCTGTGATGACGTAGGTAATGTGGTCAATCCGATGATTGTTGATGGTCAGATTCACGGAGGTGTCGCGCAAGGTATTGGACAAGCCTTGCTGGAAGGCGCGGTTTACGATGAAAGTGGTCAACTCACAACTGCTTCATACCTGGATTACGCCTTGCCGCGTGCGGATGATTTGCCTACATTTGAACTGGACCGTACAGTAACGCCATGTCCACACAATCCTTTAGGTGTAAAAGGTGCTGGAGAAGCAGGGACAATCGGATCAACTCCGGCGGTCGTCAATGCAGTAGTCGACGCGCTACGGCCACTGGGTGTTAAGGATCTTCAGATGCCTCTTTCACCACAACGTGTCTGGGCAGCAATGCAACAAGCGAAATAAATAAAACCCTATGGAAAAAAGGTTATTATGATACCAGAATCTTTTGATTATCAACGTGCCGGTTCGGTCAGTGAGGCGATTTCGCTTCTGCAAAAGGGCGGTGAGGATGCCAAAATTTTAGCGGGAGGACACAGCTTGATTCCTACCATGAAATTAAGGTTGGCAACTCCGGAAACTCTGATTGACATCGGAGGAATTGCGGAACTGAAATACATAAACGACAAAGGCGATTATCTGGCAATTGGAGCCGGAACCACACATTGGGCGATTGAATCTTCCGCTTTGGTTTCGCAAAAAGCTCCGGCACTAAGCCAGGCCGCAGGTCAAATCGGTGATGTCCAAGTCCGAAACCGCGGTACAATTGGTGGAGTTTTAGCGCACGCCGATCCACAGGCAGATTATCCTGGAGTCGTGTTGGCGCTTGATGCCACGATCGTTGTGCAGGGCTCCGGAGGAGAACGCACAATTGCGGTTTCCGATTATTTCACCGGTCTTTGGGAAACTGCTCTTGCTGAAAATGAAATTCTGACAGAAGTCCGCATTCCAACAGACAGCGCAAATGCAAATTCCTGCTATCTCAAATTTCCGCAACCCGCTTCCCGCTATCCTTATGTTGGTTGCGCAATAGCAATGAGTGCTTCCGGAGGAAGTTGTAATGAAATTCGTGTTGGTTTCAGCGGAGTTGGCGAAACTGCTTTTCGTGATTCCGGAGTTGAAGATGCACTCAGGGGGAACACACTGAACGAATCCGCAATTGCTTCAGCATCGGCAAAAGCAGCAGAAGGTCGCAGTGTTCTCAATGACGTTTTTGTCAGTGAAGAATACCGGCGAGCAATGGCGCAGGTTTTTGCAAAACGAGCACTGACACAGCTTGTCTGAACAGTTGATCCTTTCCATAAAAAACCCTGTCTGTGTCGCTTTTCCGGACAGGGATTTCCCACTTTTCATTTTGGCCCAATCTTTTAAAACAGCATCACAGAACTTACGAAAGCGAATTCATGATTGATTTACGCAGCGATACTATTACTCTTCCAACTCCGGAAATGCGCGAAGCAATGGCGCAAGCTCCCTTAGGCGATGATGTTTTTAGTGATGATCCAACCGTCAATGCACTGGAAGAACGCACAGCGGAAATTCTCGGCAAAGAGGCCGCGGTTTATGTGCCTTCCGGAACGATGAGCAATCAAATTGCTCTACGTACACACACGGAGCCTGGCAACGAAATATTGATAGATGAGAATGCACACATATATTATTATGAAGGCGGGGGATCGTCGGCGCTTTCCGGCGTAATTTGCCGTTTAATTCCGGGCATGCGCGGTGTCTTCGGCGCAACGGAAATGGAGGCAGTGATGAGACGGGTTGATGTTCATTATCCTCGAACAAAATTGGTTTGCCTCGAAAACACAACCAATCGAGGCGGTGGTAAAGTATGGCCGCTGGAAAAACTTGCGGAGGTTGAAAATTCTGCACGTGAGAACAATTTAAAAATGCACCTTGACGGCGCACGACTTTGGAATGCGGCAGTTGCGCAGCAAATTCCGGAAGCAGAAATTGCAAAATATTTTGATTCCGTAAGTGTATGTTTTTCCAAAGGACTTGGCGCACCAGTCGGTTCTGCTTTAGTGGGAAGCCATGATTTTATTACGGAGGCCAGACGGTTCCGGAAGCAATATGGAGGCGGAATGAGGCAAGCCGGAATAATTGCGGCAGGTGCTTTGTATGCACTTGATAATCACAGAGAGAGGTTAGCCGAAGACCATGCGAATGCAAAAACATTTGCCGAAGGTCTTGCAAAAATTCCTGGAATTGAAATCAATCCGGATGATGTGGAAACCAATATTATCATGTTCGGGTTGAGCGAAATGTCGTCTGATGAAATACTCAAGCGGCTGTGCGAACTTGATATTCACATGCTGCCGATGGACAGCAGTTCCATTCGCGCGGTCACAAACCTGATGGTCGCAGAAAAACAAATTCCGGAGGTACTGGAACAAATTCGTAATATTCTGTCTTAATCACCTTATTTGTTATTCGGGGCAGAGCGCAGCATAGACCAGGAATCCATGAGAGTGGTTTGCAATTTTGTGCTCAAGCGGATCGTGTGTCTGGATCCCGGATCAAGTCCGGGATGACAAAATAAATGCTTTTTCTAAGAACCATAATTATGGTTCTATTATTACTCTCAAATAATTTTAGCTTCAACTATCAACCACTTTTTTAAATATGACTCTACCTCAAACAGGCGTCTATACGGCGTCTTTGACACCACTCACCGCATCTTATGAACCAAATATTCCGGCACTGATTCTCCATGCGGAACAGTTGCTTGAATCCGGTTCGGATGGAGTTGCGATACTCGGAAGCACCGGTGAAGCAAATTCGTTGACTCTGGTACAGCGGCTGGACATAATTGAGCAATCCGCAAAAGAATTGCCACAGGAACGTTTGATAATGGGCACGGGTTCCTGTGCTCTTCAGGATGCAGTGCGTCTGACACAAGCCAGCGTTGATGTTGGTGTTTACGCGGTTTTGGTGCTACCTCCCTTTTATTACAGCCCACAAAGTGATGAAAGCGTACTCCGTTTTTTTTCTGAATTAATTTCTGCAGTTAATGATCCACGCCTGCGAATCATTTTTTATAACTTTCCACAGTTCAGCGGCTATAATTTTAGTTTAAGTATTTTACAGGAACTTAAGCAACGTTTCGGAGACATTGCCGCAGGAATTAAAGACAGTTCCGGAGATTGGGAGAATTTATTGGGCATCACTCAAAACGTTGCTGACTTTATGGTTTACACCGGAATGGAGCCTATGCTGCTGGATTTATTACGCGTGGGCGGCGCCGGTTGTATTACGGCCACCGCCAATTTGATTGCTCCGGAATGTCAGCAAGTGTATGAAGCATGGAAAAATGATCAACAGGAAGTAGCCGAGAATGCTCAAAAAAAGCTCACGGATTTAAGGATTGTTTTAGAAAGTTATCCCTTTGTTTCTGAACTGAAAAGCATCTTGGCAGATCAAACTAACTCCGCACAATGGAAACACATGCTGCCGCCATTTTCGCCTCTCCTGGAAAATGAAGTAAGAGAACTAACTGCGCAAATCAAGGAAAATGGTTTGGATTTAAGCCAACGTTTCTGAAAGAATTTATATTTGTTTTAAGATACTCTCCACAACTATTTCATTGAACTTGTTTGTTTTCTGCGAAAAACGGTCAAAAAAATGCAAGGATAAAAAATGAGGAATGCCTCAAAAATGTCAGGGATTTGCGACTCTCAACTGACGAGTACTCCGGAACATCAAAAAAGATGGAATTATGAACGAAGAACTTTATCTGGTAGCCTACAAGGACATCGAGCAAAAGGAAATTGACGAAGCCCTCTGGCTCAAGGCAATGTCTCATGCCGGTGGTGATAAAAAAAGGGCAAAGTGGGCCTACATCGAATTACGAGTCGATCAAATGCTGCGTGACCCTTCGCTTAGACACAGCGTCAGTAGAAAGGTGCGCAAGCCAACTCATCAATCAGGAGCGTTTATGATGTGGTTCAGTCTTCTTTTTTGTCTTGCTGTCATCGCTGCGGCAGTGGTTGTGGACGTTGCAAATATTGCGCTTGTACTGTCCAACGGATTTTACTTTTTGGATGCGCCTTCATTGATTATTGTTTTGCCGGTTGCCATCCTTTTTGGAATTTCCGCAACATCCTGGCGCACATACGGCCGTTGTTGGACTTATCCGCTTGGAAGCGCAAAATTCGTTTCCATCTCGGAGGCAAACTCTGTTGCGCGCTGTCTGAAAGTCATGGGAGATGTAGCATTGACAATGGGCTTTATTGGAACTTTTATAGGATCTGTTTTCATTTTTCAAAATTTAACTCCAGCTTCCAATTTTGGCCAGGGTCTCGCCGTTGCATCACTAACCCTTGCTTATGGTGTTGTTTTTAAACTTGTCTCTTATGTTGCGGAACAGAGAGTTCGTAATATTTACTTGAACTAACACTCCGCAAATATCCTCACTCCATCGGTGATCTGTTATAAAATTGATTGCCGACTCCAGTTGATTTTCATACCTCATTTTTCAGTACAAATATATTGACAATTTTGCTGAAAGTCTGGATAATCTAAGGCTTCCATAATTTGCGCTTTTTCATGTAGAAAATTTGCAAAATACTTTGGTTTGTATGAAATTCTGCAATAAGATTCAGCAAAAAAATTTAGTATCTGCTGATTTTAATTAAATGCTGAATTCCGTATTACCAGATTAACCCTAACCAGCTTGTTTCCGGATAAGCTGTTCCAGCAACTTAAAGGTAAAAGTGTCTGATCAAGAAAAAGTAGCCCCCATTCCCGCTGTCATTGCACCCACCACACCAGAACCAATTGTTTTTTTAGAAGATGATGAAGACTTTGATGCACTTTATGAAGAGAGTGTAAGAGGTTTTCACGACCGGGATATTGTCACAGGTAAAGTGACAGAAATCACCCGCGATTATGTAACAGTTGATATTGGTTTCAAATCCGATTGTCTGATTACGATAAATGAATTCCAAAATATCGAAGGAGTACTACAGGTAGAGGTTGGAGATTCTGTAGAAGTTTATGTGGAAGCACTCGAAGCAGATGAAGACGGGATAACTTATCTCTCGAAACGCAAGGCCGAAAAGGTACGCACCTGGGAGAAAATTGGTGATATTTATGAAGAAGACGGCATTGTTCGTGGAACTATTGTAGCCAGAATTAAGGGCGGACTTTCTGTAGATATTGGTGTCAAAGCTTTCCTGCCCGGTTCTCAGGTGGATTTGCGACCAGTACGTAATCTTGATAAATTGCTTGGAGAAGATTTTGATTTTAAGGTTTTGAAGTTCAACCAGAAACGCGGAAACATTGTTCTTTCGCGTAGAGTACTGCTGGAAATTGATCGTGATGAAAAGCGTTTGAAAACACTCGACATCCTCAAGGAAGGTGCATTGATCAAGGGTTATGTCAAGAACATTACAGATTATGGCGTTTTTGTTGATTTGGGTGGAGTAGATGGTTTGCTTCATATCACAGACATGACTTGGGGGCGCATAGTTCATCCGTCAGAAATGTTTGAGATTGGAGATGAAGTAGAAGTAGTCGTACTCAAATATTTTCCTGAAGATCAAAAGGTTTCACTTGGTCTCAAGCAAAAAGCTCAGAATCCATGGGAATTAGTGGAAGACAAATTTGCGGTTGGAACGAAGATAACCGGAAAAATTGTCAGCTTGACAGATTATGGCGCCTTTATCGAAATTGAACCAGGGGTAGAAGGACTCATCCATGTTTCCGAAATGTCATGGACCAAAAGAGTTCGGCATCCTTCTAAGGTTGTTGAATTGGGTCAGATGGTGGAAGCAATCGTCAAAGACCTTGATGTGGAACGAAAACGCATTTCCCTTTCAATTAAAGAAGTTCAGGCAAATCCGTGGAAACTTGCTCTTGACCGTTATCCTATAGGTTGCATCGTCAAAGGCGTTGTGCGCAATGTTACAGATTTTGGTATTTTTATTGGGCTTGATGAAGGTATTGACGGATTGGTTCATGTTTCCGATATTTCGTGGAAACAACGTCAGTGCAAACCATCTGAAGTGGCCAACAAAGGTGATGAATTTGAGGTCAAGGTTCTCAATATTGACGTAGATCAGGAACGTCTTTCCCTGGGTATGAAACAATTAACTGAAGATCCATGGAAAGATCTGGATGAAAAAAATCCACTTGGAACAGACATAACAGGTACAGTTGTGAATCTGACAGACTTTGGAATTTTTGTTGAGGTTTCAGATGGAGTTGAAGGTTTGGTTCATATCTCCGAAATTGACTCTAAAATTCCTAAAAACAAGGTCCATGAAACATATCCTGTTGGTACTGTAGTAAAAGCAAACGTCATCAAGATAGATTTAGAAGACAGACGTTTGGGTTTAAGTATCTCAGAAATCATTTCTATTCCGGAACCCGCTCCGGCCGTTCCGGAAACAGAGGCAGAAACCGCACCTGAAGAAGTAAGCGAAGATGTTGCTGAAGTCAAAACTGAAAATGCTGTTGAAACAGCAGAAGTCGCTGAAGAGCCAAGTGTAGAAGTTGCTGAAGTCAAAGCCGAAACTGCTGCTGAAACGGAACCCGTTGCTGAAAAAGTAAGCGAAGATGTTGCTGAAGTCAAAGCCGAAACTGCTGCTGAAACGGAACCCGCTGCTGAAGAAGCAAGCGAAGATGTTGCAGAAGTCAAAGCCGAAACTGCTACTGAAACGGAACCCGCTGCGGAAGAAGTAAGCGAAGATGTTGCAGAAGTCAAAACTGAAACTGCTGCTGAAACAGAAACTCCGCCGGAAACCGCATCTCCTGAAAATGAAGCAGAACAGGAAAAGTAATCCTCAACTGACCACCAACCTCTCACAGGAGTCTGATTCTCAGGCTCCTGTATTCCAGCTAATTTGAATTATCAGTTATCAAGTAGTGCTTCCAGAAAATCTTTTTCTTTTGTCATCCCTGACATGATCCGGGATCCAGGTTTTAAGTCAATTTCAGTAGAAAAATTGAGGCAGTTCCCATGGATTCCGTGGGATTGAGCTCGATTGCTTTGTATAAGCAACTTAATGCCAACTACTTACTGATAGATGAAAAAACTGCTAGAAGAGTAGCTAAGTTAAATAACATTATAATTTCAACATTAAGAATTCATAATTCAATTCCGTGTCCTTCAAATTCCTACATTGATCGAAACAACTGTGCATGTGATCCCATACGTGCAAGTGTAACAAACTCTATATTCTCTTGGTAGATTACCAGTTGATCTCCGCCCAGATGAAATTCACGAAAATCATCCCATTTTCCTGACAATGAATGATCCCTGGATTCTGCTGGAAGTTTCTTTCCATTAAGTAAGGCTCCTATGTAAAGAATAAATTTTTGTAGATGCTGATCAGTTAATCGCACTTTAGAGAAGTCTTATCTAAACTGCTTGTGACGGACAAGACTTTTCATGTGCAGATGCAATAGTCTCTATTTCTTCCAGCGAAACAGGCTCTAGATCTTTTCCAGCACGAACATCCCGTAAAACTACCTCAGTTTCCTGATTAGGAATTCGTGCCTCAAACGGCAACCCTTTTTTTAATACAATCATGCTAGTAAAAATATTGACTGCTTCAGTAAAATTCATCCCTAAACTGGAAAGAATTTCTTTCGCTTCAATAAATTTTTCCTGATCTATCCTCAAACTTGTTTGAATCTTAGCCATGCCTCTCTCCAAATTATTAGTTACGTTCAGTTAAACTATACACCATTTGGTATACGATATCAACAAATCAATTAGCAATAATTAAAGAGCAATAATGATCAACTGATAAAAAGACCTAAAACCGTGTCATTGAACAACGCGAGAAATCTAAATAATATGAGATTAGTAACTAAAATAGATTTCTAGCGTTATTCAACATGAAACGACTTATAGACTTTTTACAGGTCCATCAAAAATATTCAGTCGTCTTAGCTAATTATGGGAAAACTCAGCCTTTAAAGGCTGGTCCGTTGGGTCGAATACGAATTCCCGGAGCAAGACGTTTCCAAGGCAGGTTGATCGGATCAGCGATCATTGGTCCTGGAGATTCGGCAACAAGAATACTGTGGGCGATGGGAGTAAAATCAGCCCGGAAATGAACCGAACTTTTGTTAACCAGAATCTTCATTTGCTCCGGTTCCACACCGGCGACGCGATAAAGTTCACGGTCGAGCATTTGCACCTTGTTTGAGCCGACAACCACCCGCACACCGCCGATTCGCAGGCACGCGGTCGGTCCCAAGCTGATCTTTGCTCCCCGCATCATCGGCCCCTTGACAGTCAGGTTTCCTTCGCTGAGATGTTCAATGGTGAACGTCCCTTCAAAGGGTGGATCGTCAAACGCGGGTTCCCCGCCCAAACCCAGCGTGATGGTTTTTCCAGCTCCAGTTTTATGAGCCGCTTCCGCCGCTTCAGGATCAAACAACACTCCAAGCGCCGCCTCCTGAGCTTGATTCGTAACCAGCGCCCGCAGCATTCCGGTGGTGTTCGAGTTGCCTCCGGCTCCCGGATTGTCTTGAGTGTCGGCGATCACCACCGGGCGGTTGGCGTCTTGCGACCGACGCATGGCTTCCTGCACAGCCGCATCGGGTTTGTGGATGTCAATCCACCAATCCGCTTCCCGCTCGTTGACATGATTTGCCAGCGTAGCAACGGCCCCCTTAACTTCAGCTTTATTTGTGCCATAACCCCAAACCACACCGCCGCATTCCGGAAAGTCTGCTGCCGGGAATCCTGGCGTGAAGGACAGGCTGGTTATCTCACCCTGCTCCAGTGTCCCCAAATGCTCATAGACTCCTTTGGCAGGATCCATCTCGGTGCATTGTCCGTGCAGGGGCATCAGGAACGGAATCCGCTGATATTCCAGGGAGAATCGGTTTCCCTCTTCCATAAACTGACTTAGTAAAAACGCGGCCCGCTCCCCGGTTTGGGCCATGTCCACATGGGGATAAGTGCGGTAGGCCACCAATGCATCCGCATTGCGCAGCATCAATTCTGTCACATTCGCGTGGAGATCCAGACTTCCAACAATCGGAACTTTGGGACCAACCACCTGGCGAATACGCCGCAGCAGTTCACCCTCGCCATCGTCCAGATGCTCGGCGACCATCGCCCCGTGAATGTCAAGGTACACTGCATCCGGACGAAGTTCTGACGCAGCCTTTACAATCTTTCCGGTAATGCGCTCAAAGGCATCCTCAGTGACCTCCGCTGAAGGACACGCGGCGGCCCAAATCACCGGCACGAGTTGGTGTGGACCATCGTGCATCGCGTCCAGAAAGCCTCCCACCGGAATGTTTATACCACGGAAGTCCAGGATGTCGCTGCCGTGAGTCATTCCAGGCATCCCACCGCCTTGAACAAAGGCGGCCCAATCAGCCTTGGTGGGGGCAAAGGTGTTTGTTTCGTGCTGAAATCCTGCGATCAGTATTTTCATGGAGATTCGGTTGAAGATTTTTTAGCTGGTCCGCAGAACTGGTGTAAGCGTTGAATTATATTTGTACAAGCTTTCTAAGTTTGAAAGTTTACATAGTCGGGGAATAACGCCGGAAAAAATTGTTATAGTTCAAAAACCACGGATCTGAAACAGGGACTGTTCGACTGAATTGCGTATACGTTCGCTGTCATGCTGGCTGAAACTTTCAAGCAAATCTATTCCTGACTTGGCTTTGAGCAAGCCCAGAATACGGATTAGACGTTCCGTTACCAGTAGTTCTC
>JAESQU010000117.1 GCA_016764995.1 SAR324 cluster bacterium
CCACCGGAGCTAGCGGTTTGTGGAAGCAAAGCAGGTATATTTTTCTTAAAAGTAACTCGTCGAACATCATCGGTATTCTCCAAAAATTCTGGAGAATTCCCCAAAAACCACGTGCCATTTTTGTCAATGGCAATCAGCAGCACCTCATATTTTTCACGATCAAGCGCGGCTTGAATGTTGTAGGCGGAAACCAACGAGACTTCGTGCTCTCCGCTTGTTCCACCGCAAATGAGACCGATGGTTATTTTTTTGGGCATTGTTACTCCGTTTGCAGAGCAGAGGCTTTGACCCGAATATGCAGTTCATCCAGTTGATCGGTCTCAACCGCAGAAGGGGCGTCTGTCATTAAACAGCCTGCTTTTTGAGTTTTCGGAAAAGCAATCACGTCACGAATCGAATTTGTTTTGAGGAGGAACATCATCATGCGGTCAAAACCGAGCGCAATTCCTCCGTGCGGCGGTGCGCCATAAGAAAGTGCTTTCATCAGAAAACCGAATTTGCTTTCGATTTCTTCTTCAGACAATTTCAGCAAGCGGAAGACTTTTTTTTGAATTTCCTCGCGGTGAATACGGATACTGCCGCCGCCGATTTCGACGCCATTCAACACCACATCATAGGCACGGGAGTGAATTTTTTCCGGCGAGCTTTCACCAAATTTTTCCAAATCATCGAGGTCCGGCATAGTGAAAGGATGGTGGCTGGAAGTATAACTTTTTTCGGTTTCACTGTACTCAAACAAGGGAAAATCTGTAACCCAGACAAAACGATATTCGCTGTCGTTGATCAAGCCTCGACGTCGTGCAATTTCTTTGCGCAAATTACCGAGAGCATCGTGAACAATTTTTGTGTTGTCCGCACAGAACAAAACTAAATCGCCAACTTTCAAACCGACACGTTCTTCAAGTGCTTCTTTTTGTTCAGCTGTAAAAAACTTGCCGATTGGCGACTGCCAACCGTCAGGATTACGCTTAATCCAGGCCATACCTTTTGCACCGTAAATTTGTGCGAATTCGGTTAAATCGTCCAACTCCTTGCGGGAAAATTCCGCTCCACCCGGAACGCAAATCGCTTTGACTATTCCGCCTTTGTCAACCACTTGCTTAAAAACGCGCAATTCACAGGTAGAGGCAATATCCGAAATATCTTTGAGATTTAAATCAAACCGGGTGTCCGGAGCATCGGAACCATAATTTTCCATTGCATGTTGATACGTCATGCGCGGAAAAGGTGTTTCGACTTTCACACCGATTGTTTCCTCAAAAAGCTTTACCATCAAACCTTCCGTCAACTGGTATATCTCTTCCGGTTCAGTAAAACTCAATTCCAAATCAATTTGAGTAAATTCAGGCTGACGGTTTCCGCGTAAATCTTCATCCCGGAAACAGCGTGCAAGCTGCATGTAACGGTCATATCCGCTGATCATCAGCAATTGCTTAAAAAGCTGCGGCGACTGCGGCAATGCGTAAAAAAGTCCGGGATTTACCCTTGAAGGCACCAGATAATCACGTGCGCCTTCCGGAGTTGATTTAGTCAGAATCGGAGTTTCAATTTCAAAAAAGCGTTGACTGGTGAAGTAGTTCCGCACAATTTGCATCGCCTGTGAACGCAGCATTAAATTGTTCTGCAAAGTGGAATCCCGCAAATCAAGAAAACGGTAAGTCAGTCGTAATTTTTCATCCACATTATCGCGATTATCCAGAACATAAGGTGGCGTCAGGGATTGATTGAGAATATCCAAAGTCTCCACCAATATCTCAATCTCGCCAGTCGGCAATTTCTGATTCACATTGCCTGCTATCCGATGAGCAACCTTGCCTTTCACAGCCAAAACAAATTCACCCCGTATTGTATCTGCCAAAATATGTGCGGCCTCACTGATTTCCATTTTGAAAACGACCTGAGTAATTCCTGTATAATCACGCAAATCAACAAAAATTACTCCGCCATGATCACGCCTGGTTTGACACCAACCCATCAGCACAACATCACTTTCCACATCCTCTATTCTTAAATCACCGCAATAATTTGTTCTTTTCAACTTCATTTTTTTATTCTTATTTTGTTTAATTATTTCTGATTGTATGTCGCAAAATTAACATTTTAGAATATCATATAACTTTTTAAATCAACAGAAATTTATCTCTTTTGGTTCCGTAAAAAGTTGTCATTCCCGCAAAAGCGGGAATCCAGAAACTTGTAAGTGTCTGAAATAATGGACCCCCCGCTTTTGCTGGAATGACAAACAAGAGTGCCATTGGGACTTTTTACAAAACTATCAGGACTAAGGAAAAAGTTTTTCTTTTTCATTCCGGACCTTGATCCGGGAGCCAGAATCCAAATCAGGTTGAAGACAAGATTTGAAACAACACTCCTGGGATTCCGGGTCTTCGCTTCGCTTCGCCCGGAATGACAATGGAGAATATCTTGACTTCTCATCAGTCAAGACTTGACGTAGTTATAAATTCAGAAAGGCCGGAAAACAGGAGTGGCAGGTACAATAGACCGCCATGTTGATTCTTATTTTTTTGGAGAGTATTGTGGAATCAAGAATAAAGTGATCAAACCTGCATGCGCATTACTTCTTCGTATGCATTGACCAACTTATTGCGGATTTGCAGCATGAGGCGCATAGAAAGGTCTGCTTTTTCCAGTGCGAGCATTGTCCCATGAATATCTTTATTTTCAGAAACCAGAAGTTCTACTTGTTTTGCTTCCGCATTCAACTGCTGTTGATTGACATCCTGCAGAAGTTTTTCAAAAGTCCTGCTTAAGCCGCCGCTTTCGATACCTTGCTTTTGACTTTCAGTTCCAATACTTAGACCTGGAATTGGAGGAGAAATTGAGGGTAAATTTATATTCATAATTTTTTTAGCTCACTATAACATCTCAAATCAGCTTTAAACGTTACGCCCCAGATCAAGCGCGGACTGCGCCATATTTTTTGTAGCATTGAACGCCGCGGTATTTGCTTCATAGGAACGCGAAGCCTCCATCAGGCTCACCATTTCTTCCATTATGTTTACGTTAGGCATGGCCACATATCCTTCTTCATTTGCATCCGGATGTCCCGGTTCATAACGTAAAATC
>JAESQU010000118.1 GCA_016764995.1 SAR324 cluster bacterium
ACAAAGATTTGAGGGGCTGGATCGTGAATTGCGCGGTATTATGAAAGAAAAAGGGGTACGTGAAGAAGATCCCTTTGATGAAGTTGTCACCCGCGCCAAAGTGATGGAATTTTCCGAAAAATATCTTTTTGAGGAAATTACACACGATGTTGCCAACCAGTTGGGGCGTAGTCTGGGGATTTCTGCAAAAGACCTCGAGCAGGGATTTTTGGAGGGCAGCAGAATTGGGGCAACTTCAATTTCACATGGCGCTGCATTACCCCACATACGGCTTGCGGAAATTGAGCGCGCAGAAATGGTGATTGTCAGAGCGAAAGAAACTTGTTATGTGGAAGCCCCTGATTTTTCAGGCAAAATTTCACTTCAAGGACCGATCCACGCATTTTTCTTTTTGGTCAGTCCAAACGAAAATCCCGGACAGCACCTGCGGATTCTGGCTCAAATCGCAGGACGTGTTGATGATGAAAATTTCCTCAAAGACTGGCTGGTAGCAACAGACGAGCAAGAATTAAAGGAAATTTTATTACGTGACGAACGATTTATGTCTCTCCGAATTCGTCGGCACTCACCTTCTGCAGTTCTCATTGGACTTTCACTGAAAGAAATCCGGATGCCGGAAGGAAGTCTGGTTGCATTGATTCGCCGAAAAGGAGAAACAATTATACCGAGCGGAGTCACTGTTTTACAGGCAGGTGATCGTCTAACTATCATTGGTGATGCACATGGGATTGAAGAATTAAACAATGAATACAGTTAAAAAAATGGCAACCTCACGCACAGATGGACGTGCAAACAACGAAGCTCGATTGTTGGAAATAACGCCTGATTTTACCATGCACGCAGAAGGATCGGTATTGGTTACTTGCGGAAATACGAAAATTATTTGCACGGCTTCGGTTGAAAAAAAGGTTCCGGATTGGCTTTTGGATAAAGACAAAAAGGCACGTCACGGCTGGGTAACCGCTGAATACGGAATGCTTCCACGCTCAACCGGAAGTCGCCGCAAAAGGGAAACCGCTAAAATAGATGGACGCACCCAGGAAATTCAACGTTTGATCGGACGGTCGATGCGCTCCGTTGTTGACCTTGACGCACTTGGAACGCACACCGTTTGGATTGACTGCGATGTAATTCAGGCCGACGGAGGAACACGAACCGCCTCCATAACCGGCGGATTTGTGGCACTGATTTTGGCCTTGCGAAAAATATATCAAGCAGGAGAGATTAAAGAATTTCCGGTAAAAGAAAACCTTGCGGCAATCAGTGTCGGAATCGTCAATCAATGTCCCATGCTTGATTTGAAATATGATGAAGATAAAAACGCTGAAGTGGACATGAACGTCGTCATGTTGGCTTCCGGAGAATTTGTGGAAGTTCAGGGAACTGCTGAAGGAAAAACCTATTCCCGCGATCAACTCAACCTCATGCTGGATTTAGCCGAAAAGGGAATCCGCTCTCACATTGCTGCACAGAATGAAATTCTTGGTAATGTCCTTTCCGCATAATTTAATTTTTTGAAATAACATGTATCCATATATTTTTTCAGTTGATATTCCTTGGTTTTACATCACCCTGGAACCTCGTTTTTACGGACTGTTTTACGCAATTTCGTTGTTAATCGGCACCAGAATTGTGCTTTCCGAAATTGCAAGGAGGCGCATCAAGCTGAATGAGGACGAAGCAATGAACATGACGATGCTCCTCTTTTTTGCAGGATTGATTGGGGGACGTGCATACGAAGTGATTTTTGAATGGACGAACTATTATGGATTTCAGCCTTTTTGGAAAGTGTTTGCGGTTTGGGAAGGAGGATTGGCGATTCATGGAGCGATTCTGGGCGGCATCATTGCTTACCCAATTTATTGCCGCGTCAAAAAACTTTCTCTCGCCGCCATGTTAGACATCAGTGCAATGTGCATGATATTAGGTCAGGCGATTGGACGCTGGGGCAATTTCACCAACGGAGAAACCGCGGGACCAGTCACCGATTTTTGGACGGGCATCGTTTTCCCCGCGGGAACTGCCGTGGACCGTTATGCGCATGGAGCACCGGTTCACCCCACAATGATTTACGAATCACTTGGTAATTTTCTGATTTTCATTCTTCTCTGGAAACTCCGGTTGAAAAATTTTCGCCCAGGAATGCTCGGTGCGGTTTATTTGCTTTCGTACTCAGTTTTACGTTCATTATTAACTCCGCTACGGATGGACAATCAATATTTTGTAATCGCGGACACGAAAATTCTTGCTGCTTATGCCATCAGTCTTTTGCTCGTTGGAGCTGCTTTGTTCTGGATATTTAAGCAAAAACTTTGGCTTCCGGACAAAGTGTTAAACGAAAAAATTGTGGTTGAAAATGCTATTCTTGCTAAAGGTGCAAAAAACGTTAAAGGTGCTAAAGGTGCTAAAATTAAAAAAGGATGAACATAGAGCTTGCTGAAATCCTCACGCATCCTGCCACGATGTTAGTCGCCATTTTCGGACTTGATTTGCTTTTTGGCGATCCGGTGTATCGCTTTCATCCGGTGCGACTGATCGGAAACTTGTTGGGGTGGTATGAAACTAAACTCCGAAAAATTAGACTCGATGGAAAATTTGGCGGAATCATTTTAGTGCTGATTTTGTTAGGCAGTGTGCTTTTGATTTTTCTCAGTATTTCTCATTTTTTAGCGTCTCTGCATTGGAGTTTAAGTTGGTTTTGGTCTGTGTACCTCGGCTGGAGTTTTTTGGCATTGCGTGATTTGCTGGTTCATGCAAAACATGTAGCTGAAGCCCTGAAAAATGATGATCTTCCTGAATCAAAAAAGCAGGTTGGGATGCTTATCGGTCGAGACACAAAGCAAATGGATTTGAACGCCTGTGGGCGCGCCACTGTGGAAAGTGTCAGTGAAAATTTGAATGATGGCGTGATTGCACCGTTGTTTTATTTTTGTTTTTTTGGCATAGCGGGAATGTTGGTTTTTAAAATTTTGAGTACACTCGATTCTATGGTCGGTTACCGCAATGAACGCTATCAGAATTTTGGCTGGTGCGCAGCAAAACTGGATGATATTTTAAGTTGGATTCCCGCCAGAATCAGTTGGCTTTTATTGTCCGGAAGCGCGGTTTTGATCCCAGGATTAGCTGGAATAAACGCATTCAAAGTCGGCTGGCAAGACTACGCGAAATTGCCCAGTCCAAACGCCGGATGGTGTGAGGCGACAGCAGCAGGCGCATTGAGGATAAAACTTTGCGGGCCAATTTGGCGTGAAGGAAAACTGGCCCACGATTATTGGCTCGGCGACGCCAATGACAGAGAAGGCGCAACGTTTCAGGACATTCACCGCATGAATAAATTAGCTTTGACAAGCGCATTTTTTGGCGCAGGAATATCCGGATCATTCTTGTGGTTTTCCGGATTCGTACCATTTTTTAGCACATGAAAATTCTGATTATCGGCGGTGTAAAAAGCGGAAAATCACGTCATGCAGAAAAGCGTATCCTGGAAATTGCCGAAGGCAAAAAACCGATTTATCTGGCGACCACAGAATTGCTTGATCCGGAAATGGAAAAGCGAATTGCGGAGCTTCGTCTGCGGCGGAGTGAAAAATTTCAAACAATTGAAGAACCGCTTCATTTAGCAAAGGCGCTGGGAAATACAGATGTTCCTGTTTTGATAGAATGTCTGACAATGTGGCTCAATAATGCCTTGTTCCATCAACTTCCGGAAAGTAAAATTTTTGCGGAAATAGAACGCTTGCTTTTGCTGGAGAACGATATTGTTTTTGTCCTGAATGAAGTGGGACTCGGAATCATTCCGGACAATCCTTTGTCGCGTAAATTTGTAGACTTATCCGGACGCATCGCACAAAAACTAGCTGAATGCTGTGATGAAGTCTGGGGCTGTACGGCAGGAATCTTAGTAAAACTAAAATAAAAAAATGAATTCACTTCAAGTAAATTTACCGGGACGTGAATACGACATTGATATTGGTCTTAATATCTTGGAAAAGCAACTTCCGGAAGCGGTTCTGCGTAACGGCACGGATCATGTGGTGGTGGTCACGAACACAACTCTGCAGGAACTTTATCCAGCTTGTATTTTCGATGTTTTAGCAGATTCCGGAGTTCGTGTTTCAACTTGTGTGCTACCCGATGGTGAGCAGTATAAAAACCTTGAAACGCTTTCGCTGGTATTTGATTTTTTGATGAATGTCAGTGCGAACCGGAAAACCTTGTTGGTTGCTTTTGGCGGAGGAGTAATCGGAGACATGGCCGGTTTTGCCGCTTCGACTTTTGTGCGCGGGATTCCGTTTATTCAAGTTCCGACAACTTTGCTTTCAGACGTTGACAGTAGCGTCGGTGGGAAAACCGCAGTGAATCATCCTTTAGGTAAAAACACAATTGGCTCCTTTAAACAACCTGAATACGTCTGTATAGAACTCTCTTTTCTGAAAACATTGCCTTCACGTGAGTTGAAGGCAGGCTACATGGAATTGCTCAAACACGGCTTGATTCAGGATGCGGATTTTTTCAACTTTACGCAGCAGCACTCCCTGGAACCGCTTGATTTTGATTATTTAGAGCAGGCAATTTTTCGTTCCTGTAAAATTAAAGGTAGAGTTGTTGAACAGGATGAAACAGAAAAGGGTTTACGGGCAAACCTCAATTTTGGACACACGCTGGGTCATTTAATCGAAACCCATGCCGGTTACGGCAAGTACCTTCACGGTGAAGCAGTTGGCGCGGGAATGTGCTTTGCCGCATTTGTTTCCTGGCGCTGGAAAGAACTTGCGCAAAATGAGTGGGAAGTCATCAGCAATACTCTAAGACAATATTTGCAGCCGATAAAACTTGAAAATCTTGATTTTGAAATTTTTAATGATTTGATTTTGCACGATAAAAAAGCAAACAAACAGGCGGTTAATTTTATTCTGTTAAAAAAACTGGGTGAGAGTTTTATTCAGCAGGAAACGGCTGTGGAAAAATTGTGGGAAGAGTTCAAACTGTTTACAACAAAGTTTCCTGAAATTGTAGAACTGGAATGAAAATGTTTCAAACCATGCCTGTTTGAGAAAAAGTGGTGTTCAGCAGGTCAAAACCGAGGTTGTTCATGGTTGTATCCCAGCGCAGTTCATAGTCCATATCCAGCAGCAACGACTCGTCCAGCGGGCCGAGCCACCATGATTCTTCCTGGATTTCTCGGTCTAGCTGGCCTGCGCCCCAGCCTGCATAGCCGCTGCCAAATTGATATGATTGCACGGCTTGACCGCCTGCGATTGAATCCAGAATATCTTGCGCGGAACTCAAATTGATTTTTGGTGAAAGAATTGTTGTCTCTTCAACCGAAAAATCGGAACTGTGAACCGCCCAAAAAGATTCCGGTTGAACAGGACCTCCGACCAGCAAGGGAACGTCAAACGCTGAATTCTCTCTCATTTTTTCGGAGAGCACCTCCTTTACTTGAGTTGTTGAGGGATGATTCATAACTAACCCAAATGCACCGTCTGCATCATAACTGCACAAAAGAATTACTGATTTTTCAAAATAAGTATCTTTGAGCGCAGGCATGGCAACCAGAATGCCGGGAACTTCACTGACCAACATATCGCTTTTTGTCGTAGGGTATAAAAAATAATGTTTAGTTTAGCTCAACAAAATAAAGATCGCAATTTAGTAACGCAATTTCTTCGCTCAATTAAATATCAAAACACATCCGAACACAAAACCTACGGAAACGCTCTGTCTATTCTTCGGGCAATATTTGAAGCATCCGGACAACAGCATTTACTTTATTTAGTCAAACTGCGCAAACTCTGGTTTGAAAAGATCGACAATTTTTTGGCAAGAAACGCTTATCCACGGAACATTTCGGTACTGCGTCAATTCACTGTTAATGCTGAATTTATAGAAGAATTGACACGAGCAAGTATTTCAGCAGAATTTTTACAGGCAGTAGAAAAATTAAACGGAGAACGCTTTAAACGTTCATTACATTTTAATGCACAGTTGCAAAAAAAACTGAAACGTTTACTGACTTTGGAAGAAACAGAAATGTTGAAACATAAAGTCAGATTTAAAGCTCATGAGACAATTCTTCATTTGACCGTCTATGACGGAAGCATCGCCCAGGCTCTCCGCTTTGAAACTGAAGCCTATCTTCGCATGTTTTATCGAGTGTTGCCAGAATTAAAATTGGACAATATTCGCTGTCATGTTGGCGATTTGGGACAGGCTCAATACGACCAAAGTCAGGTGGCCCTACTGGCAAAAGATTGGAATAGTATCACACCGGCGGAAGTTCATCAAAACTGTATGCCTGCTTTCCTCCATCGTGTTTCAAGGGGCCACGCGGTTTTAGTGCTTTATGTTTCATCACAGCAAGGTCTGGAATTATTGAAACGTACTCCAGGCGCGGATTGGCTGGTACAGCATTTACATAAAGAACGGTCTGAACTACAGGATGTTTTACAGAAAATTGCTTTTGTTCCAAAACCAGAACTGAATTTAGAACAAGTTCGTTTGCGTTCTTTTGTACTTGGAGATATTCAGCCGGAAAAATTTTCTGCAGAGAATGAAATGAAAAGCAGTTCTGCAACGGCTTGTTCCTCGGAATCTTCAATGTCCGCAAAGGAACAATTTGCTAAAATCAGCAGGCGTTTGAGAGAAAAACCAACCGATTCAAACTCTTCTTCCTCTTAAAGAGAATCATAGATGCTGCAGTAACTTTTGTAGCGCTGCTCTGTAATATTTTCGGCAGTAACGGCTTCTTTAATAACACACTGCGGTTCATGCCGATGGGAACAGCCTTTAAATTTGCATTGTCCAAGGAATGGGATGAATTCAACGAAATGTGCGTCAAGTTCTTCCGGACTTACCAGCGGTTCCAGTGCCCTAATTCCGGGTGTGTCCACAATGAATCCACCCTGCGGAAGACGAAACATTTCTGCCATTATTGTTGTGTGACGGCCTTTTCCGGATTTCTCACTGACTTGTCCGATGCGGATTTTCCAGTCAGGATAAAGTGCGGCAATGAGCGAGGACTTTCCAACACCGGAATGTCCGGAAAGGACTGAGGTGCGGTTCTGCATCAATTCACGTAATTGTTCCAGCCCTCTGAATTCAGGAACACTGGTGACTAAAACGGTGCAGTTTAAGGATGAGTAAAGCTTTTTTATGGGAGTAATTTCTGCGGAAGTTACTAAATCTGCTTTGCTGAGAATGAGCACCGTTTCAAGACCACCGCTTAATCCGGCCACTAAAAAGCGATCCACCAATCCGCCCCTGAACGGAGGGTTTAGCAGTGAGGCGACTATCAGCAGTGTGTCTGCGTTGCTGACTAAAACCTGTTCTGGATCACCGATTCCGGCACGGCGTGAAAGTTTGGTGCGGCGGGGAAGCATTCCGAGTATCCAACCAGCGTCTTCTGCGGCAGTCAAATCAATTTCAACTTCATCTCCAACAGCAATTTTATTTTGGTGGGATTTTCCTTTAAACAAGTTCCCACGGATACGGCATAGACGTGGTTCTGTTTCGCCAACATCCACGTAGTAGAAACTTTTGGTGCGTCTGACGACGATTCCTGTCTGGGGCAACGTTCTCCGGAAAGCGTGTGGGGGTCAATCTTCTGGATCGAGCTCGAAATCTTCTCCTTCTGCTCGATATTCATTAAGTTTATTGCGCAAAGTCCGGATGCTGATACCTAAAGTTTTTGCGGCATGAGTCCGGTTTCCTTTTGTCTCGTGCAGAGTTTTGAAAATGAAACGCTTTTCTGCTTCTTTCATCGACATTCCAACTTCAATCCCTAATCCTTCAGATTCCGTGGAATTCTGTGTTTCAGAAAAAGTTTTACTCTCAGCATCAGTTCCAGCCGGTTTAGTCTGAGAAGATTGAGTTGTTATTTTTGCCAAATCTTCATTGATTGAGGCATGCCCAAGTTGAGAAGACATGAGTAAATGGTTTGGCTGAATTTCCTCGCCATTACAGAGCAGCAATGCGCGCTCCATAACGTTTTCTAATTCTCGCACATTTCCACGCCAATGGTAATTGGTGAGGATGTTTAAAGTTTCACGACTTACCGCAGGACAATTACGGTTATTTATCTTGGAATGCTTTTTGATAAAATATGACACCAGCAACGGAACATCATCCATCCTGTCCCGTAAAGGTGGAAGTGACAGTGGAATTACGTTTAAGCGAAAGAAAAGGTCTTCACGAAATTTACCTGCATCAACCATTTCCATCAAATTCTGGTTGGTGGTGGCAATCACTCTGACATCCACAGGAATCGGTTCTTTCCCGCCGACTTTGTCAATTTGATAATCCTGTAGAACACGGAGGAGTTTTGCCTGGAGCGGTATTGCCATTTCACTGATCTCATCTAAAAGAATTGTACCTGTGTGAGCCTGTTCAAACTTTCCGCGGTGATCCTGAATTGCTCCGGTGAAGGCACCTTTCGCGTGTCCGAAAAGTTCGCTTTCCAGCAGTGTTTCCGGAAGCGCCGCACAGTTTATTGCCACAAAAGGCCTCTTTGCACGGTCGGAATTTTCATGAATAAAATACGCCAGCAACTCTTTTCCGGTTCCACTTTCACTTTGTATCATCATTGTTGACTTACTTTTTGCAACATTCCTGGCAACTTTGAGTAAAGACAACATTGCCTTGTTTTGCGTGATGATTTCCTTTGTCAAATTAATCGGTTTTGACTTTGAAGCCCTGCTTTCAGCTACCGGTGCAACATTTCCAGAAGTGCCTTTGTAATTCAAGGCTTGTTGGACAATAAACTGAAACGAATCAAAATTAATTGGTTTGCGGATGTAATCAAAAGCACCGTGTTTCATTGCTTCCACCGCTGTTTCTACAGTACCGTATGCGGTTGCCATAATTACGGGTTTAGCAGGCGAGATACTTTTTATGTCTTTTAGTAATTCCAGTCCACTGCGTTTTGGCATGGTCATATCTGTAATGACCAGTGAATATTCGTTTTGCTTAAACTTTTTGAGGGCGTCAATTGCGTTGTGTGATATTTCTACAGGATAGCCGCAGTGCTTGAGAGTTTCGGACATGGCGATGCGCATTTCAACTTCATCGTCTACAATTAAAACCGGTTGGTTAACCATTATAAAATCCTTTCAATTTGTGTCCATTCTGCAAAAATCTTTTGTGCGTTCCACATTTTTCTAAGAAAAAAACCTCACTTAAATTGAAGCAAGTTAATAAATATTTTGTTGCTATGATCATATCACACTCGGATTGGTTATGCACGATCCATGCGCAGTTAAACAGACTTCTTTTTCAAAGGCGTTAGCTGGCCTGGTGGCAAATTAAAATCATTGAGACTCAATTTCAACATTGATTAGTCAGCACAGAGCGCAAACAGCGTTTTTATGTTGAATTTTCCAAGCGCTCTGTTAGTGTTTATGAAATGAATTTAACAAATAATATGGAGAATACATGGCCCTTGATGATGATTTTAAATCTGCAGCTGAACGTGTGACCCAGCTTTCAAAGCGTCCACCGAATGATATAATGCTCCAACTTTACGCGCTTTACAAACAAGGTAACGAAGGAGACGTAAGTGGTGATCGTCCCGGATTTGCCGATTTTGAAGGTCGGGCAAAGTTTGATGGTTGGAAGAAACTACAAGGAAAATCCGGAGAAGACGCAAAGCAGGAATATATTGCACTTGTCAAAAACCTTGAAGCAGAAGCTGCCTGAAAAATTTTCATGCCTTTTGATCTTTCTTTAGTCGAGCTGGTTGAACGCATCAAGTCGGGAGACATACTTGCCGAAACATTGATGGACGCAGTTTATCTCCGGATTGATCAATACAATTCCTCGTTGAATGTTTACCGCAGTCTTTTGCCGCATGAAGTCGCAATTTCACGTGCCCGCAAAATTGATGAGAAAATTGCTTCCGGAAAAAGCGTTGGGAAACTTGCCGGAATTCCGGTTTCGATCAAAGATAACATTTGTATCAATGATCCGAATTTGAGCAATGCGTGCGGTTCCCAAATTCTTGGTGAATATCACTCGCCGTACAACGCGACTGTTGCAGAAAAATTATTGGGCGAAGATGCGCTGATAATTGGGACTACAAACATGGATGAATTCGCAATGGGTTCATCCACAGAAAATTCTGCATTTGGCGTAACACGAAATCCATGGGACACTGAACGTGTTCCCGGCGGAAGCAGCGGAGGAGCTGCGGTTTCTGTTGTTTCCGGAATGGCAATTCTGGCTCTGGGTTCAGACACAGGAGGCTCAGTTCGTCAACCTGCTTCAATGTGTGGAATCACGGGATTTAAGCCGACTTACGGCACAGTTTCCCGTTATGGTTTGGTTGCTTACGGATCTTCACTGGATCAAATCGGTTGCTTCACTCAAAGTGTTTCTGACTGTCGTTATGTCTTTTCCATTCTGCATGGTCATGATGTAAATGAAAGCACTTCCGCAAAAATAGAATTATCTGCCGCTCCTGAATTAGCGGAGCTTTCCGGTTTGAGAATTTGTCTTCCGGATGAATATGTTGATGAAGAATCTGCTGATCCGGAAGTGGTTGCGAGTGTTAACGAATTGGCGGAATTGCTGGAGAGCAAAGGTGCAACGGTTGAACGACAATCACTTGAGTTTCTGAAATATGTAATTCCAACTTATTACGTCCTCGCATTTGCAGAGGCCAGTTCCAACCTCGGACGTTTCGACGGAATTCGTTACGGAATCCGGAAACAGGAAGATGCTTCTCTCAAATCGCTTTATACATCAACGCGGAAAAAAGGTTTTGGAGAGGAAGTAAAACGCAGAATCATGCTCGGAACATTTGTACTCAGTTCAGGTTATTATGATCAATATTATGGACGGGCAGTGCAGGTAAGAGCTTGGATGGAAAAGCAGGTTAAAGAGGTTTTTGAAAAGTTTGATTTTATTCTTGGTCCAGTTTCACCTTTTCCCGCATTCAAGTTTGGTGAAAAATCTGAAGATCCGCTGGCAATGTATTTAGCTGATATTTGCAGTGTGCTCGCAAACCTGACTCGATCACCGGCGATCTCAATTCCAGGCAGACCGACCAAAGCTGGATTACCGATTGGTTTACAATTGATGGGGCGGCGATTTGCGGACCATAGTCTTTTAGCCTCCGCAGCGGCAATTCAGGAACTGACGGCATATCATAAGCTGCGTCCGGAAAAAAATTTTAGCACTGAGATAAAAAATTAGAAAACTTTTTCAGCCGAACACTACTCTGCAATTACCTAATCTTAATCTTGAGATTCCAAACCTTAAACCTTAAAGCTGAAATTCGAACGAATGCTTGATCTTAAATTGATCCGCAGCCAGCCGGAAGAAATTGCGGATAATTGCCGAAGACGCAACGTTGACGTTGACATTGAAAAATTGTTGGCGCTGGATGAGCAAGTCCGGCAAATTACAACTGAAGTTGATGCAGTCAGACAACGTCGGAATGATATCAGCAAAAAAATGAAAAGCAAAATTCCTCCCGAAGAACGACAGCCGCTGATTGAAGAATCAAAAAAATTACGGGACGAAGAGTCGGAAAAAGAAATAATGCTGCGAGGACTGCTTGAGCAGCGGCTTGAATTGCACATGCAGGTTCCAAATCTGACACATCCGGATTCTCCGGATGGTTTTACCGATGAGGACAATGTGCCAATTCGGGAAGTTGGCACAAAACGCAAATTTGATTTTGAGCCTAAAGATCACGTTGAGTTGATGGAAGCACTTGATATGATTGACTTTGATGGAGGCGCAAAAGTTTCCGGACAAAAGTTTTACTACCTCAAAAATCAGGCTGTTTTTTTAGAATTGGCTTTGGCACAGTATGCCCTCAGTTTACTGCAAAAAGAAGGATTCACGGTGCACATCACCCCGGATTTGGCCCGGCAACAGATTTTGGAAGGAATTGGTTTTAATCCACGTGGTGCAGAAACACAGATTTATTCGGTGGAAGAAACAGACCTTTGCCTGATCGCGACCGCAGAAATAACTTTAGGTGGCCTGCTGATTGATCAGGTTCTCAAACCGGAACAGCTGCCGATTTTGTATGCGGGGCTTTCTCATTGTTATCGCACCGAAGCTGGTGCGGCTGGTCGTGAATCCCGTGGGTTATACAGGGTGCATCAGTTTTCAAAAATTGAAATGTTTGCCTTTACTCATCCGAATAAATCAGAAGAAATGCATGAGAAAATGCGTGAAATTGAGGAGCAGATTTATCAGGATTTGGAAATTCCATATCAGTTGGTAAATATTTGCGCGGGTGATCTTGGAGGACCTGCTTTTCGCAAATATGACTTGGAAGCCTGGATGCCGGGACGTGGAAAATGGGGCGAGGTGACGTCCACTTCAAACTGCACAGATTATCAGTCACGGCGCATGAACATACGTTTTAAAGATACGGAAACAGGAAAAAACCGCTTTGTACACATGCTCAATGGAACAGCAATTGCGGTTTCACGAACATTGATTGCTCTCATTGAAAATGGTCAGCAAAAAGATGGTTCAATCAAACTTCCGGCCTGTTTGAATCTTCCGGATATTCCCGCGCCAATTTCAGGATAAAAAATTTTTGTCTTTCAATTGAACAAATTTAGGAATAATGTGACATTATTGCCAAATCCTTTAACCACAAAAAATATTATGAAAACACTCACCATTTTAATGTTTTTTCTGCTGGCTTCAGCACTTGTATTTGCCGAATTGCCGATTGGAGAAATTCCACCAAAAATTGTGCTTGAAGGCGATTTAGGAGGTCGATTGGATGGTACAGCATGGAACAGTGAGGAACTGGTTTCCGGGAAAATACTTGTTCTTTTTTATGTTGATCCGGATGAATCGGATCTCAACAACCATGTCGGTGAAGCTCTAAAGGCAGAAAACTTTCCTCCAGAAAAATATGGTTCTGTCGCTGTTATCAATATGGATGCAACCTGGTTGCCCAACGTGGCGATCAATATAAAATTGAAAAGTAAACAAGAGGAATATAAAACAACTGTTTATGTTAAGGACCTCGAAAAAACTTTGGTTAAAAAATGGGGTTTAAGTGATGATAATAGTGATGTTATGGTGTTCGGTCAAGATGGGAAGGTGCTTTACAGTGTTGACGGGAAATTCACAGACGCTCAGGTTCAGGAAATTATTAAGGTAGTCAAGGATAATTTATAGCGGTTTTAACAATCCTGCCGTTCAGGTGTGTCTGGCTTAAATTGACTTTGCAAGTTCCTTTCTGGCTTTAACAGCAAGTTCGTCGCAGCGGTCATTTTCTGAATCTCCGGAATGCCCTTTGACCCAATGCCATGAGACTTCGTGTTTGTGACTGACTTCAAGCAGACGAAGCCAAAGGTCCTTATTTGCAACAGGTTTTCTCCCTTTACTTTTCCAGCCGTTGTTCTGCCAATTTTTGAGCCAGTTTTTTTCAAACGCGTTTTTTACGTAACTGGAATCAGTGTAGAGTTCAACTACGCATGGTTTTTTCAGGGCTTCCAGGGCTTTGATGGCAGCAGTCATTTCCATCCGGTTGTTAGTAGAATCAACTTCTGAACCGGAAAGTTCCGTGCGGAGATTGTGTTGATTGGAAATCAAAACTGCTCCCCAGCCGCCAATTCCAGGATTTGGTGAACAGGCACCGTCGGTATAAATTATAACAAATGTTTTAGACATTTTTTCTTGAGTTAAACTTTTGAAGAATCACAGTATAACAGAAACAAATTTTGCCTGCGATTTCAAACTGCGTTTATTTTAGTATTTTAAACTTGTTGAGTTTGTGGGAATGAGATGAAGCCGGATTTTAGTCAAGATGGAACCTGGATCTACGTGGATCCGGATGAACAGAGGATCGAACTTATAAATGAAATTCTTGATTTGGACATGCTTTGTGAATTGTTACGCTGCGAATCTACTGATATGGAAGAGTTGGGTGGACCATTTCTGCTGTATTTTGATGGAGAAGGAGCATCGCAGGAAAGACAAACCGAATGGGAATTTAATGAAAATGCTTTTTGGGGTCCAGCACTGATTGTTAAAATCGGCAAAGAAGAAGCATGGCTGGAGACTTGTGATGAGAAAGACCTGGCGGTCATTGAACCGTTGGTAAAATTTTTTGACTAATCAAATTAATAAAAATAAGAAATGAGTGATATCACTTTTCGTGCAATGGTGGTCAGTAAAACTGACGAAAAAACTTATACCCGTGAAGTAACGGAGCGTTCAATCAGCGATCTTCCGGAGGGAGAAGTGCTGGTGAGGGTGCGTTATTCTTCGCTTAATTTCAAGGATGGACTTTCTTGTATTGGAAATCCTGGAGTAACCCGTAATTATCCGCACACGCCCGGAATAGATGCATCCGGTGAGGTTGCAGAAAGTTCAGATTCGCGTTTCAAAATTGGTGACTCTGTAATTGTTACAAGTTATGATTTAGGAATGAGTACCTCCGGAGGTTTTGGACAATACATCCGAGTTCCTGCTGAATGGGTGGTTCCGCTTCCGGAAGGACTTTCATTAAAAGATTCCATGATTTTCGGCACCGCAGGTTATACTGCCGCTCTTTCAGTGCATGCCCTGCAAAAACATGGAATTACTCCGGAGCAGGGCGAGATCGTAGTGACCGGTTCTACAGGTGGAGTCGGCAGTGTCGCTGTGGCACTGCTTTCACATTTAGGTTACACTGTGGTTGCCTCAACAGGAAAGAAAGAGGAAACCGATTTCCTGAAAGGTCTGGGTGCGGCTGAAATCGTTAGTCGTGAAGAAGTAAACGACGAATCAAAAAAACCGTTACTCAGAGAACGTTGGGCTGGAGCGGTAGATACAGTTGGTGGCACAACTTTGGCCGCATTACTAAAAGCGACAAAACGAGGTGGAGCTGTAGCAGCAACAGGACTGGTTGCGTCAGCTGAATTATCAACGACAGTTTTTCCGTTTATTTTACGTGGAGTGAGCCTGTTGGGAATTGATTCCGGATTTACTCCAACTAAACTACGTCGAAAAATTTGGAACAAACTGGCAGGCATTTGGAAATTCCCGCAACTGGAACAGTTGAAAATCGACTGTACTCTGGAGGAACTGGATCCAGAGATTGACAAGATTCTTGCTGGTGGTCAGCGAGGGCGCGTGGTGGTGGATTTAGAGTAAATTTACCTCCGTTTTATTTATCTTTAAAAGGAACCATTATGAGTGATACGATCAAATATTTGCTTCCGGAAACGGACATTCCAAAAGACTGGTATAACATAATCGCGGATCTACCGGAGCCGCCTCCACCTGTTTTACATCCGGGCACACATGAGCCGATAGGGCCAGATGATCTTGCTCCGCTTTTTCCGATGTCACTGATAATGCAGGAAGTAAGCGGTGAGCGCTACCTTGAAATTCCGGGGCCGGTACGTGACATTTACAAACAGTGGAGACCTTCACCTTTGTTCCGTGCAAGACGTTTGGAAAAAGCGCTTGATACTCCGGCAAAAATTTATTACAAATACGAAGGTGTCAGCCCCGCCGGAAGTCACAAACCAAATACTGCTGTAGCACAGGCTTTTTATAATGCGGAAGCCGGGATCAAAAAAATAACAACCGAAACCGGAGCAGGACAATGGGGTTCTGCCATGGCCTTTGCCGGCGCATTCTTTGACATTGAAATCCAGGTTTACATGGTGAAAGTCAGCTATCAGCAAAAGCCCTATCGGCGTGCCCTGATGGAATCATTTGGCGCAAAATGTTATGCCTCTCCTTCAGATAGAACTCAAACGGGAAGAGCAATTTTGGAACAGGATCCTGATTCTCCCGGAAGTTTAGGAATAGCAATTTCAGAAGCTGTCGAAGTTGCCGCGCAAAGAGATGACACAAAATATGCTTTAGGCAGTGTTTTAAACCACGTTCTGCTGCATCAAACTGTGATTGGCCAGGAAGCAATCAAGCAAATGGAAATGGCAGGAGATTATCCGGATGTAGTAGTGGGTTGTGCGGGAGGCGGTTCCAACTTTGCGGGAATTGCGTTTCCGTTTATTGGAGAACAACTCCGTGGAGGCCAAAGTATTCGTGCGGTTGCGGTTGAACCTGCAGCTTGCCCAAGTATGACACGCGGTCAATATGCCTATGATTTTGGTGATACCGGAAACCTGACGCCTTTGACCAAGATGCACACCCTTGGTTCATCGTTTATACCTCCTGGATTTCACGCGGGTGGATTACGTTACCACGGCATGTCTCCGCTGGTAAGTCATGCGAAGGAACTGGGATTACTGGAAGCAGTGGCCTATCATCAAACTCCTTGTTTTGAAGCCGCGGTAACATTTGCCCGTTCAGAGGGAATTATCCCCGCTCCGGAAACATCTCATGCAATTAAAGGCGCGATTGAAGAAGCAATGCGCTGCAAAAGAGAAGGTAAATCTGAAACGATTCTCTTCAATTTGTCAGGTCATGGTCATTTTGATATGGCTGCGTACACGGAATACTTTTCCGGCAAACTTGAAGATAGAAACTATGATGAGCAAAAACTGTCTGACGCATTGGCAAAGTTACCGCAGGTTGCCGCGTCTTAATTAGATAGAGGTGAGTTTCGGGGTGCAGTTTTGCTTCCCGAAAACTTCCTTTTTTCAAAAACGAAAATAATGTCTGCTCAGACTTCTATACTTGATCAAGCTAAACGTAAAATCCTAATCGAGCAAACCGTCCGAGGCTTTTTGGAGTTGATGGATGAAAACGAACTTGAATTGGAAGATGGACTTGTTGCCTGGAATATGTTAGGATTTACCATGTTTCAAGATACATATCCGGACGAAAATCATGCCGAGATTCAACAGCGCATGACTGATTTTTCGAAAAAACTTTTTGATTCAGGGCAACTATCCTGATGAATAGTCAACATTTTGATTTAATTCGAGTCACTATTTTTCGAGTGTTTAGACGCGTATCCATTTTACTGTACTTTTGGGTCTTGTTAGCTCCACAGCTGCAAGCTGCAGAACCTGCTTTTATTCGTGAAAGCATACGCGCACGTGGTATGGGCAATGCGTTTACTGCTGCTGCTAACGACGAGATGCTGCTGTTTTACAATCCTGCCGCTTTACGTTCTGTATATTACAACATCTATCAAATAGCTGGTTTTAATACTACATACAACGAGAACATTACAAAACTTGGAAATTCCAGTAGCGGCTTTTCTACTATCGGGTCTTTAGCCGGTAAAAATATCCATAATGAAATAGATATTGGTTTTTTGAGTCATGTTAATTCTCGATTCGGTTGGTCATTATTCACAAATTCTTTTGTTGATATCAAAATCAGAAATCCTATTATCCCATATTTAGAGACAAAAGCTTACGCGCAGACTGGAATTGCCGGAGGAATGGCGTGGAGTTTTTTGGATTTCCAGCTTGATTTAGGTCTGGGTGTTAAACTAGTGCAAAGATCAGGAATCGATACGAAGTTACATATTTTTGACGAGGGCATCATTGAGTTCACAGAAGATCAGAAAACCACAAAACTTGAAAAAAAATTCGCTAGCAAAGCAGCCCTTGCACCTGATGCTGGTTTAATCTATCACTTTGACAGCTATCACAACATGGAACCAAAAGTTGCGTTCAGCCTGCAAAATATAGGAGGCCTTGATTTTAAAGGTGCAGGAAAAGTGCCGATGACAATGAATATTGGTGTCAGTACAGAATCCGAGTTAAATGGATTTGATTTCATTCTTGCGGCAGATTATCGTGATCTAATCAATTCGCAAAAGCTGGTTTCCGAAGGCAACATCATAACTACACGTAATATAAAACTAGGTGCGGAAATGGGTTGGCACAGATTATTTAACGGACATCATTTTGTCTCTCTGCGAGTGGGACGTAACGGCCCTTACAACAGTGTAGGATGGTCCTTGAACTTGTTCGGTTTTAAAATTGATTTTGCAAAATACTCCCAGGAAATTGGAGGATACGGCGGTGAGTTGGAAGATAAACGTACCAGCATACAAATGTCAACTATTTTTTAATTACAAATTTATTAATTACAATCTTCTGAAACCAAGACATCTCATGAGAAACACTACCTTTGTGATATTAGCGGTATCATTCATGTGGTTAAGTGGCTGTGCCACACAGGGGAGATTGACCTCTTTGACTTTCGAGGAGAGTTTCAGTTATGAAACTCTTGACTCCTCAATGGAGAAACTCAAGAGTCAATATGAGAGTTCACTTCAGGAGCAGTTCAGCGCACTAAGAGAGATGCGTTATATTTCAAAACACATTGGTGAGCCCGGCAAGCGTGAAATGGCTTTGCGTGCGCTGACTTTTTTTGCTTTTGCGAGTGATGACGGTGATATACGTGACAGAAGCATTTCCCGTCTTGAAACTGTTCTCGAGTCTCCGGAATGGCCTTTACATTTAAAACACACTGTAATTGACAGTACAATCGATCTTGTTACAGGTGAGCTAGGATTTCAGGAAACGCATGATGGATTAATAATGCGCTTTGGACTTAAGTCCGCGCTGCGTGAAGACGCGTTGGAATTTTTACTGAATGATTATGATGACCTTGCACCGGAACTTCAGTACCATACCGTTAGCGCGCTACAGCGCTTATTGCTTACAGAACCAACATTGGATAACTGTCCGGAAAACATCTGTGATGAAGATGTCCGGAAAAACCAGGAAGAATGGGATCTCGGGCGGGAGGTTAAAGTTATTATCCCGGATAATGCTGATCCAACTGCCGTAGAAGCAGGTGCTTACGGACCGGCAACAAAACGGAAAATTCTTGACGAACGTGAAGATTGGAACGAAGAAATGGATGAACTGAAAGAGGTCGTCTGGGACTGGATAGAAGATCCTCTGGAAGTTCGGGACAGTCAGTTTTTAATTCGCGGCCGCCTGATACGCTTTGCTGGAGAAATAGAAAGATATTATTTGCAGGAAGCCATGGCAAATGATTTTCTGGAACAAATTTCAAAATGGGCCGAAAATGAGGATATTGCTGTTGATTTAAGACAACTGCTTGGCGCGGTACATGAAAAGGTAAAACTCTATGGCTTTCCGGCAACTAAATCTCCTGTGCCTGCAGAGGAAAAATACGCAGGAATTATACAGGGGCCATTGAACTTTTTAGAAACCCATCTCGATGCTATATTGCACCAACAGCAGGAACGCCAGAAAAGCGGTTTTGATACCGGACACCCTGAAACTATTGAGCTGGCTTTTACTTCATTTGACGAGTCGGCTGATGATTTGCTTAAACGTGAAATAATGCTGGAAAACGTCACCGTTGCTTTGCAAAACGGATTATTGGTTGAGACCGGAGATTTAACAACACTCACAGTGAAAGCCATTGAGAGAGCATCTACCGAGACAGAACTTGTTCCTTTGCTGAAAATGGTTGGCGCATTATTTCCTTCTTTGAAAGCACAAAAACGAAAGCCGCGCTCTTTGTTTGAAACATTGGTAGAAAAAGCAAATGCCGCAGAAAATTTATCTATGCGCAGACTTTATTTGAATACGGTTCTCGCGGGAGCAGAGGTTTTTCCGGAAGAGGCAAATTTCAACTTGGCATCCGCAGAAGATCAGGATGTTGTGACACAGCATCATATTGAATCGGTGCTGCAAAACCTGCAGGAAACACTTTAACAGCTTGTGGAAAATAAAAATGTTAATGCAAACAACCGCAAAAGGATTTTCATGAAACCGGTTTTAAGATTCATGCTGTTTTTATTTGTGCCGTTTGCGCTGGCTTCATGCGCGGACAAGGAGGAATCCGCGCAAAGCTGTGCGGTTCAGCTAGACGAGCAAAAATATTCTACGGTTGCAGAAAACGAAAATTGCTCAAATTATGAGAGAGGCAGCGCTTATTTGGGTCAGGCTGGAATGTCTTTTGCTAATTTTCTCAAAACTGGAGCAACAGATAACCTGACAAAAACACTGGGGATTTCAAAGCTAAGTTCTCCTACTGATTACACAACTGGAAATCGTGGATATGT
>JAESQU010000007.1 GCA_016764995.1 SAR324 cluster bacterium
AAGGCAATTACCTCAACAGGTAAAACACGTTTCACCAAGCTGAATTCCGGCGAAGGTGACGTTTTATGGCGTAACACTACTATCACCTTTTCCCGTGATGTCGGTGTAAAGTTGACTTTTGTTGGTGTCAACTATTATGACGGACAAGGTTTCATGGTCAATAAGAGCCTTGGTGTCAACAGTGCGAAAGAGTTGGACGGTGCTTCGGTCTGTATTCAAACTGGAACAACAACTGAGTTGAACTTGGCTGACTTCTTCCGTGCTAACAAAATGAGCTATGAAGCGGTGACTATCGAGAAAAACTCGGAAGCACGCGCCGCCTATTTGTCCGGCCGTTGTGACGTTTACACAACTGATGCCTCCGGGTTGGCAGCAACGCGTTCCACTTTCCCTAATCCCGACAATCATAAAATCCTTCCGGAAATTATTTCCAAGGAGCCATTGGGTCCCGCCGTTCGTCAAGGTGACGATCAGTGGGCGGACATTATCCGCTGGGTTTACAATGCAACTGTAACTGCTGAAGAGTTAGGAGTTAGTTCTTCAAACGTTGACAGCATGAAGGGTTCCAATAATCCTGAAATTCTGCGTCTTCTTGGTGTTGAAGGCAGTCAGGGTGAAGAACTGGGCTTGAGCAAAGACTGGGCATACCAGATCATCAAGCAAATTGGAAACTACAGCGAAATCTTCGAGCGCAATATTGGTACAAGTACTGAAATTGGCTTGGAGCGCGGTATTAACGCCCTTTGGACTAATGGAGGACTTCAGTATTCTCCACCATTCCGTTAATCATCGTTTAGAAAACGTTGATGTTTTAAGCGCACATGTTCTCTTCATGGGAACTGTGCGCTTTTCCGTGTAAAACAATCAATCCTCCTTTTTAGCTTACGGAAAGTTACTCATAATGGAATCATCATCAGTAACTGCAAATCAGCCTTTTATTCTTTTGCGTTTATGGCGTACTAAGGAATACCGCTCCGTTTTTATTCAAATCATTACAATGCTGATCTTGTTTAGCCTTTTGGCTATGATCGGTAATAACGTCGCAACCAATCTGGAAATTGCGGGAAAAGACTTCAGCTTCCGTTTCCTAAGTTACCCTGCAGGTTATGATATCACTTTCCAGCCCTTCATTGATTTTTCTCCAACCGACACACATTTACGGGCAGCAGTAGTTGGCATCTTAAATACCCTTTTAGTTGCTGTTTCAGGAGTCATCATCGCTTCTATTATGGGCTTCACCATGGGAGTTTTGAGGCTTTCAAATAATTGGCTTATCAGCAAACTCGTCTATGTATTTCTTGAATTCACAAGAAATGTTCCGGTTCTTTTACATATCTTTTTTGTTTACAGCATCTTTCTTTACGCCCTTCCTGTTCCAAAAAAGGCAATAAGTATTTCAGAAACAGTTTTTATTACAAACCGTGGAATTTTTATGCCGGCTCCAGTATTTGGTGACGGATTCGGTTATGTCTGGATTGCTTTGCTGGTAGCAGTTGTGGCAGTCATTTTCTTTGTGATCTGGGAACGTAAAAATCAGGATGAAACCGGTGAGAACTATCCGTTGTTTACGATTTCGGTAGCCATACTAATCGGCTTACCACTTTTAACTTATTTCATTTCAAGCGCAGCTTTGTCGTGGGAGATTCCTGCTATCAAGGGCTTCAACTTTAAAGGCGGCACCTCCATTAAGCCGGAGTATCTCGCACTGACATTTGCCCTGTCCTATTATACTTCCTGTTTTATCGCCGAAATTGTACGTGCCGGAATCTTAGCTGTCAGTCAAGGGCAATCGGAAGCCGCTCACGCATTAGGTTTGAGCCACGGCAAGACATTACAGCTGGTAGTAATTCCGCAGGCACTACGCGTAATCATTCCACCACTGGCCAGTCAATACCTAAATTTGACCAAAAACTCGTCGCTTGCTATTGCCATCGGCTACATGGATGTGGTGGCAACAATTGGAGGAATTTCACTGATGCAAACAGGTAAAGAGATGGAAACTATGATTTTCGTCCTGCTGACTTATTTGGTTTTTTCATTAATCATTTCTGCTTTTATGAACTGGTTCAACAGTAGAATGGCGCTGGTTGAACGCTAACTTTGATTGACTTGTGAGTGATTCTGCACAACAAGAATATATACCGGGGACTCATCCGGACTTACCACCTCCCGTCAGTACAACTGGAGTGATTGGTTGGGCAAGAAAGAATTTATTTTCTTCACCGCTCAATATATTTCTGACCTTAATGACATTTTTGTTGTTATGGAAAAGTATTCCTCCGCTGTTTGAGTGGGCTTTCGTTTACTCCGTTTCCACCGCAGATTCCAGACAGCAATGCTGGGATCAGATGTCTTCTCCGGGATCCGGAGCCTGCTGGGCCTTTATTAAAGACCGTGTAGAGCTTTTCACTTATGGGTTTTATCCTGCACCTTTGCGATGGCGCGTCAATATTTCTTTTGTCCTGCTTGCACTTGCTGTGGTTCCGGTACTTTATGAAAAATTACCTCATAGAAAATATGGGCTCATCTATTCAGCAATTTTTCCGTTTCTCGCAGGTTGGTTACTGGTGGGAGGATTGGGATTAGAACCCGTTGACACCGATCAATTTGGCGGCATTATGCTCACACTGATAATTGGTGTTACAGGTATTTCTTTTTCGTTGCCGATTGGTGTCGCGCTGGCTCTCGGACGTCAATCGAGTATGCCGGTGCTGAGAATTTTATGTGTGCTTTTCATTGAGTTTATACGAGGCGTTCCCTTGATCACATTGTTGTTTGTCGCCTCAACAATGCTCAACTATTTTTTACCGCCGGGAACCGTCTATGCTTTGCTCGTACGAGTCCTTATCATGGTCACACTCTTTGCTTCCGCCTATCAGGCGGAGGTCATCCGCGGGGGCTTACAGGCAATTTCCAGGGGTCAGCATGAGGCCGGTGATTCACTTGGACTGACATACTGGCAGGCGCATCGTTTGATTATTTTGCCGCAAGCCATGAAAATTTCAATTCCCGGTATTGTCAGCACTTTCATCGGTCTTTACAAAGATACTACTTTGGTACTGATCATCGGCATGATGGATATACTGGGTCTCGGAAATGCTTCCTTAGCAGACGCAAAATGGGCAGGATTGGCCAATGAAGTTTACATTTTCGTTGCCTTGTTTTTCTTCATCAGTTGTTTCAGCATGTCACGCTATTCGCTTTATCTTGAAAAGAAACTGCATACAGGCCATTAAAAGTTAAAAACTAAAACAATAAACACCGCATGTCTACCTCAGTCGAAACAAAAGCACGTGTATCAGACATAATGATTTCCATCAACTCAATGCACAAGTGGTTTGATGATTTTCATGTTCTCAAGAACATCAATCTGGAAGTAAAACGTGGCGAAAAGATTGTCATTTGCGGACCATCCGGTTCCGGAAAATCGACTCTCATCCGTTGCATAAACAGGTTGGAGGAACATCAGCAGGGCAGTATTATTGTTGACGGCACCGAATTGACGAGTGATCTCAAAAATATCGAAATCGTGCGTTCAGAAGTAGGAATGGTTTTTCAGCATTTTAATTTGTTTCCCCACCTGACTGTTCTTGAAAACTGCACCCTCGCCATGATATGGGTCAGAAAAACTGCAAAAGCTGAGGCTGAGAAATCTGCCATGGAATATCTGGAAAGAGTAAAAATTCCGGAACAGGCCAAAAAATTTCCCGGACAGCTTTCAGGCGGCCAGCAGCAACGTGTCGCAATTGCGCGCTTATTATGTATGAATCCGAGGATCATGCTTTTCGACGAACCGACTTCGGCGCTTGATCCTGAAATGATCAAAGAAGTACTGGACGTGATGATTGAACTGGCGGAGAGTGGAATTACCATGCTTGTGGTAACACATGAAATGGGTTTTGCAACAGCGGTTGGTGATTGTGTGATTTTTATGGACGAGGGAGAAATTATAGAGAGAAATTCGCCTAAAGAGTTTTTCAATAACCCACAACATGACCGTACCAAGCTCTTTTTGAGCCAGATTCTCTAACTCCAAATTGGAACGGTTTATGGTCACGTGGGACTTAGTTCCAGTCCTTCCAGATAATGTCGGGTGTGAATCTGAGCAACACTTTTCGGACCTATTTCGAAAGTATTTGTTGAAAAACAGGAACCACTTCCTGACTGTATTTGCGGTATTGTTTTTACTGGCCCTCAGCCCTCACGCTTTACACGCGCGTCACAAATGCCCTAAAGTTCCGGCGCCGCCAGGATTAATGGGTATTTCCAGCAGCACAACTCTCATTCCTTCCGGCAGCACGATGGCTGCGGCGCGCTCCTCAGAAACTTCAGGCTGTGATCAAGGACATCCATCAAAAGATTTTTATAAACCGCAGAACAAACGCGTAGCTCTTTTCCTCAAAGACAATTACCTGCAAATAAGACAAGAAAGCGCTCAAGGTCAAGGCGAGCATCTGTACGCACTGGCGCTCCTGGCAGGATGTACTGTCAGCCAAGCTGATTTCGCAAAAATTATCCAAGAGAATTACGTTCAAGTTTTTGGCTCAGACAGCTTGATTCCGCAGACAGAATTAACCACAAATAAAGCAGATCAAGCCAGCGAAAATCTTTTAGTTTTGATGTCAGACTCTCCATTACTTGCCTCAAGATGTGAATCCGGTTAAACTCTATAGACGGATTCGTGTTATACCCGCAAAACTTTCTGCGTATTTTTAAAATTTAAACTGCAAATTTTTTTATGAGTCGAACTCTTTCCCTTTCCGGTTCAGGGACTTCCGGAATATTATTTGATAAACGTTTAGGCACCAATTTGGTGGCTGCGGTTTTGGTCGGCGGCGGATTATGGTTTTCAGAACCTTGGAGTGAAACTCTTTTGAATACCGGTCTTTTTGCACTTTCCGGAGCAATCACAAACTGGCTTGCCATCTATATGCTCTTTGAGAGAGTCCCCGGCCTCTATGGTTCCGGAGTCATTCCCTTGCATTTTGAATCATTCAAAACCAGCATCCATGAATTAATCATGCACCAATTTTTCAATCGTGAAAATGTGGATCAGTTTTTTGCGGATACGAAAGGTACAATGCATCTTCCGGATTTCGAGCAAGTCTTTAAAAGGGTAAATTTAAATCCTGCATTTGACTCATTATTGGAAGTAATCGAAGGTTCCAGTTTTGGACCAATGTTATCCATGATAGGAGGAGTAAAAGCTCTGGAGCCGTTGCGCGAACCTTTCACAGAAAAATTACAGATTGCGGTAAAGAAAATTTCTGAAACCGATCCGTTTAAAGAGGCAATGCGTGAACAACTGGCTGAACTTTCTGTGAGCGACGATATTTTACAGAAAGTTGACGGCATTGTCAGCAAGCGCTTAGCAGAACTTACCCCAAACATGGTAAAGGAAATTATTGAACGTATGATTCAGGAACACCTCGGCTGGCTTGTTGTCTGGGGAGGTGTTTTTGGCGGATTGATCGGCCTCGTTACAACTTTTATTTTTTAAAAAATTCCTCGGAAACCGTTCTGGAAGAACTGACATTCCTTGAGCGTAATCGAAGCGAAAAGAAAATATATGCGAAGCCAAAACTTAGCGTCTCTTAGCGAACTTAGCGGCTAAACATTAATTTAATAAACTAAAAACTTGATCCATAAAACTTCCATGCCCAAAGAAAAACTATTACAATTACTCCAGGAAATAACCGAGGAGCGTATTCCGTTTAACAAATTAATTGGTATGAAAGTCGAGAAGCTGGATTTAGACAATATCGGAATTCGTTTTAACATGCGTCCGGAACTGGTAGGTAATTTCATGCGAGGCAACCTGCATGGTGGAGTTATTTCATCTGTGCTTGATGTAACAGGAGGAATGGTTGCCTGGACTGGAATTATGAAAAAAATGGAAGGGCGATCTTTCGAAGAAATTGCTGAGAAATTTGCTAAAATCGGCACCATAGATTTGCGCGTAGATTATTTGCGTCCCGGTTTAGGAAAGTATTTTGTCGCAACCGGCAGCATCTTGCGCGCCGGAAATAAATTGTCAGTAACCCGTATGGAGTTACACAACGATGAAGGAATTTTGATTGCCGTCGGTACCGGAAGCTATGTGGTTGGCTGAAATCCCATGCACTGAAACAAAGAAATACATCGCAGCTTGATTCTGAAAGAGCTTGACACTTACTCAAAAAAAACATCTCATAGATGAGGAAACGGAGCGTAGCGCAGCCTGGTAGCGCACACGCCTGGGGGGCGTGCGGTCGCTGGTTCAAATCCAGTCGCTCCGACCACGACTTCACGACTATTCTTCTGTAATAG
>JAESQU010000119.1 GCA_016764995.1 SAR324 cluster bacterium
AATATCTACGTTTTGCTGAACAAGGAAGAAAGGACTGGGAATCTATTTTGCTGAACCGTGCCAGAGAATTGAGGTCCGGAGGTCAATTGGTATTGCTAAATTTTTTGTCGTGATGAAAAAGGCAAATATCTTGGTAACACGACTGGAGTAAATATGTTTTCCAACTTTGCAAAAATCTGTCAGGATTTTACGGCGCAAGGACGAATTAAAAAAGAAGAATACGAGAGAATGACTTTACCGCAGTATTACAACACGGTCGAGGAACTTAGTTCTCCTTTGATAAATATTGAAAATCCTGTCTATCAAGCAGGATTGAGACTCAAACAGATTGAAACCCACATCACTCCATGTCCTTTCGCTGATTCCTTTAAGGTTCACCATGATGCTCACCGTTTTGCCAAAGAATATATTCCTACCATCAGAAGTTGGAATGAAAGTATTTTTTTTGGTGCTCTGGATTCTCAGCGACCATTTGAAGAAAGACAACAAATCATTCACGATTACTACAAAACCTACCAGGATCAAGTTGAGGAATCTCCAGAATTGCACCGTATGGATTACGTGCACGCTTTTACAATAATAGAAAAAATTTAGAGCATAGCTCTAAAAATTAAAAAGCAATCCACGATTTCTGATTATGCAAAAAATAATTCTATGCTAAAAATATTTGCAGAACAATTTTTCAAGACTTTCTTAATAAAACCTTCCTGAACCAATAAGCGGAAGTAGTTTTTTGCTCAGAATGTTGTCTTATTTGAACCTGTAACCAAAGCCAAGTAAATACACTGAAAACTTTGCATCATATTCCTTCACATCAGTACTGTCGGTAGAATTAACTGTTTTTACAGCAAGATCATAGTTCCGTTGTCCAAGAAGTAACTCCCAGTTTTCTCCAAGAGAAAAACCAAGATTAAGGAATACAGACTGACTGCGTTTTGAAGTTGATTCATACAGCCCCTTATACTCTACACCAGATATTTTGTAGGAAGAAAGTGAAGAGTTGCCAAAAACTGTTGCACCAACAGTCATATTGAAAGATTCTCCTAAAGTATAAGAAAGATCAATTCCTCCTACACCTATTGCTATTTCAGTCGGCAGGATTGCGTCATCAGAAAGTTTTACTGTGCCACTCCCAAATCCCAGACCAATACCATTTTCAAAAATATACGCGAAATCCATTCCACCGGCTGTAGTTGAGTATCCTGACAGTTTGACAAAATCTGTTTTGTTGCCGCTGATTGTTTGATTATATTCATTCACTTTTCCGGACAATCCAAGCATGAAACGAAACCTTGAGTTTTCAACTGCAAAGGCATCTGTAGCAAGTAAACAGAATCCAATTAAAGTTAGTACGATTTTAAAAACTGATTTAGACATGTCGATTCCTTTTAAGCCAAAAGTTTAAAGCAGACGTAATATGCATGGCGTCAGCTCAATAATTGATTCAGTTAGAGCATTTAACTTGAATGCTCATTACTTTTCGGCTATTTTGAAATTTTCTTGAAGAAAAAAAGGATACGAAACCAAAAACAGCTGCAAAGGTGGGCTTTACAGAATCGGCTGTTAAAATAGTTTCAGGAATTGTCAACTTCCACAACAAAGTTGTTTTGATGATATCTTTTTAAATGCAGTTATAGTTTTGTTATTTTTAATGATTATTTTTATTGTTTAATTAAGGAGAGCGGAAACCTTGTTCAGACTATCCTTTGCATCACCAAATAACATCCGGGTATTGTCTCTGAAATAAAGAGAATTTCCGACTCCTGAATATCCGGTGGCCATGCTGCGTTTGAGTACAATCACGGTTTTGGCGTCCCAGACCTCGAGTACCGGCATGCCGAAAATCGGACTTGATTCATCATCCAAGGCCCCAGGATTGACGATATCATTTGCACCTATTACCAAAACCACATCCGCAGCTTTAAACTCTGAATTGATTTCGTCCATTTCAAAAACGATATCATAAGGCAAGTTTGCTTCAGCAAGCAAAACGTTCATGTGTCCGGGTAAACGCCCTGCAACCGGATGAATAGCAAATTTAACACTCACATTTCTGTTGTGCAAGTTTTTGGTAATTTCGTGGACAATGTGCTGTGCCTGAGCCACTGCCATTCCGTAACCCGGAACAACAATAACTTGTTTGGCACCACGCAACAAATCGGCGGTTTCTTCGGCAGTTATTGATTGTGCCTCTTTTCCGTCAAACTCTTGCGAGACCACGACCGCCGTTCCTTCTGCTACACCAAACCCTCCTGCAATCACACTGATAAAAGAACGATTCATCCCACTGCACATGATGTAGCTTAGAATTGCTCCACTGCTTCCAACAAGCGCTCCGGTGATAATCAGCAAATCATTAGATAGCATGAATCCCGCTGCGGCGGCAGCCCATCCGGAATAGCTGTTGAGCATTGAAACGACAACAGGCATATCTGCACCCCCGATTGCCATAATCATGTGGATTCCCAGCAATCCGGAAATGGCGATAATAATCATGAGGTACAGAATTTGTTCTTCCGGATTTCCATTCACAAACCAAACACCAAATAAAACACTGCTCAACACCAACAATAAATTGAGTTTGTGTCGTAAAGGCAATGTCAAAGGCTTTCCGCCAATGCTCCCGCGCAATTTCAAAAAGGCAATCACTGAACCCGTAAAAGTGTAGGCGCCAATAAAAACACCCAGCACGATTTCAATTTCGTGAATCAAGAGTTCAGTACCGGCCAGATTGCCCGGTTCCATGTGACTGACTATACCAACCAAAACCGCGGCAGCACCAACAAAACTGTGCAGTATGGCTACGAGTTCAGGCATGGCAGACATAGCTACACGCCGGGCAACAATCAGCCCAATTCCACCTCCAACCAGCATCACGAGCATTAACGTTCCTAAACTATCAACATGTCCCCCAAGAATAGTGGCAATCACAGCCAGGAGCATTCCGGCTGCACCATAGATGTTTCCTTTTCTGGCAGTTTCCTGCTTAGAAAGTCCTCTCAAACTGAGAATAAAAAGTACAGCTGCCACAATGTAAGCAACATTAATCAATCCTTCAGGCATTTTTATGATTCAAAGTTTAAAGATTAAACGGCTGTTTAAGGCCTTCGGAGTATAAGAATTGTCTCATTATTTCCGGAACATTTCCAGCATACGGTGAGTCACCACAAAACCGCCGACGATGTTGATAGTGGCAATCAAAACCGCAACGGAAGATAAAATGATCTGATCTCCGGAAAGATGGATCATTCCTCCAATCACAATAATTCCACTGATAGCATTGGTGACGCTCATAAGTGGTGTATGCAGAGAGGGGGAAACATTCCAAATCACCATGAAACCCACAAAACACGCCAGGACGAAGACTGTAATATGAGAAAGGAACTCAGAAGATCCTCCATATCCTAACAGCCCAATCAGCACGCCAGCGAGTATCAAGAACGGTAATTTGAGCCAGGATCCATTTTTGCTTTCTTTAACAGGCGACTTAGGAGAAACCGATTTAGGAAACGTTTCCTGTTTTACAGGTTGTGCCGATTTTTCAGCAACACGTTTTGGTTTATCAGGATCCCAGATTATTTTTCCGTCATGAACAACAGTAATTGCACCTGTTATTTCATCATCCAGATCAAGTTTGAGTTGTCCATGCTGACAAAGATGCTGAAGTAGTTTGGACGTATTGTTACTAAAAAGTTGACTTGCCTGAGTCGGCAAACGACTGGGAAGGTCTGTAAAACCAATGATGATTACTTTTTTGTAAACACGAAATTCTCCTGGAATTGTCATTTCACAATTCCCACCTCCTTCCGCAGCCAAATCAACTATTACTGATCCCGGAATCATACTTTCAACCATTTCTTTTGTAATCAGTACCGGAGATTTTTTACCGGGAATAGCAGCTGTCGTAATGATAATATTTACTTCCTTTGCCTGCTCGGCAAACAATCTCATTTCTGCGTCAATGAATTCCTTGCTCATTGTTTTAGCATAGCCCCCGCGGCCTGCACCATCCTCTTCAAAATTCAATTCCAAGTATTCAGCACCCATGCTTTGCACCTCTTCACGCACTCCAGATCTTGTGTCGAAGGCACGTACAATCGCACCTAAACTTTGGGCACAACCCACTGCGGAAAGACCAGCTACTCCAGCACCAATTACCAAAACCTTGGCTGGTGGAATTTTTCCAGCTGCCGTAATTTGTCCTGTAAAAAGACGACCAAAATTATGTGCTGCTTCAGTAACCGCTCTATATCCGGAAATGTTTGCCATGGAACTCAGCACATCCATTGACTGCGCGCGTGATATTCGAGGAATCTGATCAACAGCAATCGCGGTTCCACCTGTTTTTGCGAGCATTTTCAATAGATCAGAGTTACGTCCAGGATTTAACAGACAAATCAGACATGATTCTTTGCGAAGCAATTCTGCCTCATGTTCACCAGTTTCATGAATTATTTCTGGAGCACGAATCTTGAGTATTACATCTGCACGCCCCCAAACTTGGTGAGCATTTTCAACTATTTCCGCGCCAAAATCTTCGTATTGATCATCTGTAAAATTGGCGATTACTCCTGCGCCTTGCTCCACCAGTACAGAATGACCATTTTTCAGACTCTGTTTTACCACAGATGGCGCCATCGCTACTCGACGTTCGCCGGGATGTATTTCTTTGAGTACTCCAATAATCATTAGGTTCCTGTCATTTATGGTGTATGAGAGGTCTCCAATATAACACATTATTTTTTCCAGCAATATAAGTAATTTGAAAAGTGGATTCACAAGAGTTGCTAAGCAAATTTTGTAACTTTTTTCAAAACGAGACATTTACTTGCAAAATAGAGGTGATCCTGCTGAAGATGAAACACTTCAAAATTTCAAAAATTAACTGCTGTTATTCAATCCCAGGATGGAGAAATTCTTTTTTAAATAGTAAACTACAGACTAAACATTCATTTTATCAACAAGTTCATAGTCACAGTCCACAACATGCTTGAATCTTTGCTCTTTAACTATTGCATTTTTTTCCGGGACAATCGGATGGAATCCGGCTGGATTGAGGGCATACAAAAGAACAAAGTAATAGTTGTTCCGGCTCACGGGAAAAAACATTTTTTGCCTGCAAATCGAATCGCCTTCAGTTGGCAAGAAAAGAAAATTGCGGAAAACGCTGTTTCCGCACATGAGTCTCTTGAGTTACAGTTAAAACAAGCAGAACAGTTCAAACAGACTTTTGAGCTGGAAACCATGCATTCACTACTGGAAGAAATTAGGGAATATACTTTGGAGGAACTGGCCGCTGATTTTCTGGATGATCCAAATGATTCCGTCTGTAAACTGGGCTTATTTCTTTCTTTGCGGACGGACTCTTTTTGGTTCAAACATAACCGTAATTTAACTTATACACCAAGAACTGATGAAGAATTAGAATTAATGAAAGTGCAGTTGGCACGGCAACAAGAACTTTTGGAACGAGCGGTTAATATTCAAAAATGGATTAAACAACTTGAATCCGGAGAATGGAATGCAGAAGCTGAAATTTCCGAAGAACAGCAAAACTGGCTGGACCAATTGCTTAATTTGTTGACCGAGGGTACCGACTCCCCAAATTGGAAGGAATTTTCATCACTTTTGGACTGGGGTTCGACGTTTGGAATTGGCGAAGAAAATTCTATTAAACGCTGGCTCGACAATGCCGGCTCTCCTGTTTCCTTTTCAAGATTGACTCTCCTGCGTGCCCATGTTCGTGAACATTTCAATGCTGAAATTTATAGCGAAGTTGAACGTGTCCAGAAGACTCCTTTGGCAAAAATAGAAAAGATGCCACCGGAAGTTCCTACTTTTACTATTGATTCAGAAAAGACTCTGGATTATGATGACGCGTTTTCTGTGCTGGAATGGAGCAAAGGCAGGCTTGTTATCGCAATACATATCACCGATTTAAGCCATACTGTTCATCCGGAAGACTCTATCTTCAAAGAAGCTGAATCCCGGATATCTTCCGTTTACTCATTAGAAAAAACTATTCCCATGCTGCCCGAGGAGCTTTCGTGTGATACTTTTTCGTTAAAAGCCGGTGAGGAACGGACTGTGCTCAGTTTTATCTTTAAGCTTACAGGTAGTGGAGACTGGAATTTGCTTGAAATAGAGTCACGAATAATCGTAGTACAGAAAAATTTGAGCTACGAAGAAGCAGATTGCTTAATTCAAGATGAACGAGATTTCTGGGGTTTACTCAACAAATTTTGCCTGAAATCTCAAGAATTGCGTTTGGAAAAAGGTGCGTTAAATTTAACCAGAAAAGAATTTGATTTTGACATCAGTGAACCAAAAAACATCCGTATTTCACCTCTAAATCGCAACAGTGCCGCAAATAGAATTATAGAGGAACTGGCGATTTCAGTGAACAGTGAAACAGGGCGGATTTTTCAGGAAGCAGATTTTCCAGGAATTTTTCGAACACAGTCCTCGTATGAGATAATCAAAGAAGTTGAAGAAGGCACCCAGCTTGCCATGGAACATATCCGGATTGAGCCTGCAAGATTAACCACCGTTCCCGGAAAACATGCCGGTTTGGGCTGTGAAGTTTATATGCAGGTAACATCTCCAATTAGAAGGTTTATAGATTTAATCATTCAGCAACAGTTGAAGTGTTTAATAGAAAAGAAGGAGCCTGTTTTCAGTACAGAAGACATGATGCGCTGGTCTGAAGAAATCAGCCTGCGTCACAAAAAATACAACCGCGCAGAAAGGGAAATTATTAAGTCCTGGAAGCTAAAATATCTGAAACAACATTTAGGAGAAATATTTGAGGCAACAGTAAGAAAATAACTGTCCAATAATAATACCGAAATTGAACTGTTGGAACTCGATTGCGTAGTACAAGTGGCCGGTTTAGGAGAGCAGGATTCAGGAGATGAACTTCTGCTGCAAATCAACGATGTAAGCCTGGAACCACCCAGACTTGGAGTGAAAACGATTCCGCCGTCTACAGATGTAACTACTCATCGTCTCAAATAATGATTAAGCTTTGTCAGACGAACATTTCATCAGCCTCAACAGGCTCATAAATCAATTCATGGATGTTGATTGCTTTGTGACCTTTATAGGCTCCTTGAAATCCGGTAAATTTTTTCACACCATTTACTTCAACCGAAATAGGATGCTTAATTTCATGTTCCAAATACAAAATATCATCCTTTTGTAAATTCAAAAAATCACGCACTGAGATATTCATCTCACCTAGTTTTGCCACTAATTCAACATTAACTTTTTGTAAATTATGTTTGAAACGATTGCTCCACGTATTATCTTTCTCATCTTGTTCGCTTTGAAAGCCGGCGTTCAATTTGGTACGAATCGGCTCAATCATTGAATATGGTACACAAACCGTAATGGCCATTGGCGCACGCCCGACTTCAATATCAAAAGTCACCACTATCACAATTTCGCTATGTGGAACAATCGAGACAAACTGTGGATTGATCTCTGTACGTGAGTAGTTGACCTGTACAGGAAAAACAGGCCGCCAGGATGTTTGTAAATCTTCAAGACCACTAATTATTATACGCTTAATCATCCGATTTTCAATTTCGGTAAATTCACGTCCTTCTGCTTTTGTTTCCACTTCTGCAGACCCTCCGAAAAACATTTCGACTAAGGTAAAAACGAGTCTGGTTTCAAAGACCATCATGGCGTTTCCACGCAATGGTGTCATCCTGAAGAGATTCATGGATGTTGGCACAGGAAGGGTTTTGATAAACTCACCAAATTTGATCAATTCAGTTGAGCGTACACTTATGTCCACTACTCTGCGCAATGCATTAGATAAAGTTAAACGGAAAAGACGGACAAAACGATCGTGAATAATTTCCAGTGTCGGCATTCGTCCACGAATGATGCGGTCCTGTGCAGTAAGGTCAAAAGTGACAATTTCTTCAGGGTCATATTCTTCATCATCATTTTCTTCTTCGCTGACAACTTCATCTCCTGCCACTCCTTGCAGCAACGCATCAACCTCGTCCTGGGACATTACAGAACCCATATTTCCCTTTTGTATAGATTTGAGTTTGTTTTATGAAAAGTACCAAAGTTTGTTGCCTTAGAACTCGACAAGGCTATGCATGCAAGTAGTGTTCAACAAAATAAAACGCAACGATTCTTGTTCAGTTTCTTAAAGACGCTCTGACATGGACTTGTATTTTCGCACAGTTTTTCCTGTAAACAACTGTCGCGGGCGGGCAATTTTTTGTTTAGGATCCTCATGCATTTCTTTCCACTGAGCAATCCAGCCCGGAACTCGTCCTAAGGCAAACATAACCGTAAACATATTTATTGGAATTCCAATAGCCCGATAGATGATTCCTGTGTAGAAATCTAAAGTAGGATACAGTTTGCGCTCAATAAAATATGCGTCAGACAGCGCTGTTTCCTCAAGTTTAAGCGCAATTTCAAGCAGAGGATCGTTGACACCTAATTTATTCAACACCCTGTGACAAGCCTCTTTGAGAATCTTTGCGCGTGGATCAAAATTTTTGTAAACACGGTGACCAAAGCCCATCAAACGAAATTCGGATTTTTGGTTTTTTGCCAACTCAATATATTTTGAAATGCCTCCTCCATCTTCATGTATTTTATGTAGCATTTGAATAACTTGCTGATTTGCGCCTCCATGCAATGGCCCCCACAATGCTAATATACCTGAGGCCACTGAGGCAAATACGTTAGCCAAACTGCTGCCGACAACCCTCACGGTTGAGGCACTGCAATTTTGTTCGTGATCAGCATGCAAAATCAATAGTAATTCAAGTGTACGCTCAATTTCCGGATTCAATTCATACGACTCCGCTGGAACCGCAAACATCATATTTAAAAAATTTGCGCAATATGACAGTTCGTCTCTGGGATAGACAAAAGGTTGACCAACACTCTTTTTGTAGGCAAATGCGGCAATGGTGGTGACTTTTGCAATCAATCGTGCAGAATTTATCTCAAGGTTCTCAATTGACGCTTTTCCGGATGCTTCTACATAATATGCTGAAAGCGAAGAAATCATGGATGAAAGTATCACCATTGGATGAGTGTCTTGAGAAAATCCATCGAAGAAGTGTCTCATATCTTCATGAATCATCGAATGCCAACTGACGCGTTGTACAAAATTCTCCAGCTGCGTTTTATTTGGCAGTTCACCATGAATCAACAAATAAGCGACTTCCAGGAAAGTCGATTCTGCAGCCAATTGTTCTATCGGATAACCTCTAAATTGTAAAATTCCTTTCTCACCATCCAGA
>JAESQU010000120.1 GCA_016764995.1 SAR324 cluster bacterium
AGGAGGAAGCAGTTTCTCCTGATGAGAACAAAGAAGATGAAGTGACGGATCTTGATTTGGAAGAAACAGACAAAGATGAGTCTGGTGAAGATGAAACTGAAACTGAGGAAGCTGAAGAAGTTGAAACTGAGGAAGCTGAAGTAGTTGAAACGGAGGAAGCAGTTTCTCCTGATGAGAACAAAGAAGATGAAGTGACGGATCTGGATATCGAAGATACTGAGGAAGCTGAGGCTGTTTCCGCAGAAGCAGAAACAAAAGAGGAAGAAGTGGTTGAAGCCGAGGCAGAGGATACTACTGTCCAGGAAACTGCAACAGAGCCTCAAGAAGAAACTGATGAATTAGCTGAAGAAAAAGAAGCTGATCAAACTGAGGAAATAGAGATTGATGCCCAAGAAACCCCTGCAATAGAAAAAGTGGAGAGTGAAATGCCAATTGAAACAGAGTCAGCAGAGACATTAACGGCTCCGTTAGGCTCGGAAATGCTGTTAAATTTCAATCATGAAGTTGTGGTAGAAATAGCGCGTACTCAGCTGACGGGCGAAGAAATCACACAGATCACTCCTGGCAGCATTATTGAACTTGATAAAGTTGCCGGTGAACCGGTGAATTTGGTTCTCGGCGGAAAAACGATTGCCCTTGGAGAAGTTGTACAAATCAACCAAGACAAACTTGGCATTCGTATTATTGGTGTAATTCAGGACTAATTGGAATTATGCTTCTACAATCCGACACCTCCGTGAAACCTTTTCAGCTGGCCGAGGCTCATTTTAGCACTGGGCGATTCCATTTGATGGACATTGTATTTCGTAGATGGGCTACTCTTTTACAGGAGACGCTGTATGCGAAAACAGGAATGATGTTTGAGGTTTCCACGGAAAATGTGGAACAGTTGCGGTTTGAAGAATTTTTAGGATCTGTTTCTAAACAGCCAATCTATATTTTTGAAACACTCAACCAAAGCCGGGGGGTGTTCCTTGTAGACAATTCTTTTTTTAAATTAGTATTGAACAATCAGACTGAACCAATTGATGAGCAGTCGTCTCTGGTTCAGTTGATGAAAGAGAACCAGCAGATTTTGCTTCAGTTAGTACGACCGCTGATTGATGACTTCAAAAAAAGTTGGCTCAATATTGCCGAAGTAGAGCTAAAGCTAAAGCGCGTCACCATCTACCCTGGTCGGGCAAAAGTCATGTTGCCTTACGAATATTGTTTTGTAGGTCGTGTTCAACTTAGTCTTAATAACTTTCAAGCTGAGCTTAAATTATGTTTGCCTTATGCTGCGCTGATCTCGTTGCTAAGTCCGCTTGAAAAAAAGAAGATTATTGAACCTGAATCAATGGATAATTACTTTCCTCATATAAAACAACATTTTCTTAATTTGTTGGAAAAAACGGAGTATTCGGTTGTTGCGGAACTTGGCAAAGCTGACTTGAGTGAGGCAAAAGGAAAGTTGACAAAAGGGCAAATTCTGCCCTTGCAGAATAAAGATGGTCTCGTCACGATCCGGATTAACGGAACTCCGGTGTTACAAGGTTCTACTGGTGAAACAGCAGGGCATTATTCTGTTCAGGTGATTCGCGGTATTGAAGACAAAAAACCTTCAGCAATTCAACAAAAACACGAATTCAAACAGGTTTCTTGGCCAAATCAGTAATCTGTTTTCTTTAATTCTTCAGCAAGCCATTTGTTCGGATTTTCTCCACACTTCCGGAAAAGATCTAAAGTTTCGTCTGCCGGAGTTAAACCATCTTTAGTGTACTGTTCAAAAAAAGGTAAAAGCCAAATTTCGTCTGCGGAACCAAGTACCTCCAAGGCTTTTTCTACTATAAACCTTCCAGTTTTTGCAAAGTTTGTTCGATTTACTTCGGAGTGCAAAGCGTCCTTTGACACAGCTTTTTTATATATTTTGAATTCTTCCAGCGGTAAGTCCATCAGTATGGATTGAATTGAAGAAAAAGCCGCTTCATTATAAAGTAATGCTCCAATCAATGCGGGAACAGCTAGTGAGTATTTCGGCTCGACGCTGTCAACGACCCTCACTTCAAGGATGTTTTTGATTCTGATGTCCGGAAACAACATGCCTAAATGTTCCTCCCAGTCATCCATGGTCATGGTTAAGTCAGGATGCTTTCCGTCTAAAAGTTGCTGAAAATTCCAATCGGTAGTTTGTATCTCTTTGCCATCACGTTTCAATTGATACGGCGCAGCCATTAAGGCCCAGTTAATGTAGTCTTCCAAACGAAATTTGGCGCTTAAAAATGCTTCCGGAAGTCCGGAGCGAGAATTATCCGTGTGCTCCCAAATATGTGAGCGATAAGAAAGATAGCCGCTGGGATTGCCCTCAATTAACGGACTGTTTGCAAACAAGGCTGTCAAAAAAGGCGAAAGGCGATTCAAAAATACAAATTTCCTGTTTAAATCTTCTATGGAATCATAATCAATACTGACCTGTACACCAGTTGATGCTTTCATCATCCACTGACCGAGAGTGCCGGTTTTCAACATGTTTGGAAACATTATCCGATATCGGCTTTTGGGGAAAAAGGGCAAAGTCTCCAATGTATGTAACGGCTGTACTCCCTGAAACAAGAGTCTGCCGTCAAATCCAGAAACAGCTTTTTTCAGTAGCTTTAAGTATGCCTGTAAAGAATTATTTGCTGCTGACAAAGAACTTCTTGGTGCGTCCGAAAGTTCAATTTGCCCTCCGGGTTCGATAGTAATTTTTGCCCCAGATGGACTTGTTAATGCCAAAAGCATGTCTTTTTCAAAAACTTTTTCTAGCGGAAAATCAGTGTCTTTAGTCAGTTCTACCATATTTTCTAAAACACTGTAAACTCCTGCATCACCATCAACAGGTAAAGGGTGGTATCCTTCTTCAAGATTATCATTGTTAGGAACCATGACAAAATTTTCATACTCCAGTCCAAACAGTCTTTTGTCAGGAGTGTCGGCTTCTTTTTGGCAATAACCAATAAAGAGAGATTTAAGGTCGTTACGTGTCATGTTTAATTATTATTAACCAATTGGGGTGGTGTAAAAGAATTGTGTCAAGAACAAATAGTGCATCATAGAAGTCCGTGAATCATGCTTCTACTGATGGAGGCAATCCAGCTAAATGCGCTAAAACCTGGCAAAAGCATACTAATCACAACTAAACCGATTAAGGCCTGAGAACCATAGCGGTAATTCCAGTTCTGAAAACGTAGCTTTAAGTTAGCGGGTAAAAAATGAGGAAATACGGAATTCCCATCAAGTGGTCCGAGTGGAATCAAGTTGAAGAGACAAAGATTAAAATTAATGAAAATAAACAGATAAAGCAGTTCCAGCACAGGAACTCCTGCAAAAACAGAAAAATTATTTTTAGCTAAAAAACTTAACAAAAAAGAAGCGCCAAGCCCCAATAATAAATTCATCAATGGTCCCGCCGAAGCAACGTAAAAATCCGCGTTTCGGACACGGTAATTATGCGGATTCACTGGTACAGGCTTGGCATACCCAAATCCTGCAATCAGCACCATTAAACTACCGAACAAGTCCAAATGCACAAATGGATTGAGAGACATTCTACCAGCCTTTTTTGCCGTGTCATCTCCGCACAAGTGGGCTACATAAGCATGGCCGAATTCGTGGAATGTGAGCGCGAAGATCAGACTAAAAATCAGAATGATCAATACTTGTGGTGGGAGGCTAAATAACATATTAGATTTTTTCAGTTGAAATGAGTTATCGGTGATATATAATATTTATTGTGACTTCTTATTCTATCAGAAAGTTAAATCTCTCCAAAAGACAATTTTTTCAGCAGCGTTATTTTTTCAATCATTTTGTTGATCCATTTTACGGATCTGTTTCCTACTCTTTGCAGTCGTTGAATAGTAAATTTTCATACAAAATAAAACTTTACTTTTGCTTCAAGCAGCATTATTATACATATATTCTAATATTTAGATGTTCGCTAAAAATTATGTAGTCACACAACACAGACTGGCGAACTAAAAACACCCCCGTAAAAGCTCTGAAGTGCATCAGGGTAATCTTGGTTATCAACTCCTCCCTAATAAAAAAAGTTGATTATTTCATGTACCAAGAAAATCGATGTAGACGAAGGTCGGAAGATGTCTGGTAACTGTTACGGCTGGCGGGGGTGACACCTCTCTTTTTGAAAAACCAACCCAATAATTTGCATTTAATTGAAGTATTTTTATTTCTTTTACAAGTTAAGTCTTGTAAAATCAGTAATTATTTTAATCATTTCACCTTGTGTTAGATTTAGTTTTTCCACGGTAAATCACGATGTATTGTTGTTATTTTGATGTAGACGGAGTTCTGTTGGACTTTGAAGGCGGATTCACAAAGGCAGTCAAAGATTATTTTAAATTAGAGGTTGCGGAAGATTTTGTTTCTAAAAGTTTCTGGTTTTCTGATTTACTGACAAAGGATCAAGTTATGGAGGGTTGGGACTATTTTCTCCACAGTTCAGAATTTGAAGAGCTTCAGCCAATGGTGGACCCTGAACAGTTCAATGCTGTCTTTGGGGCATATCCTGTGCATTTTATCACCAACATTCCATTGGATTGTCTGGAGCGAAGAGAAAAAAATTTACGAAACGCAGGATTTAAATTTGACTCTGCACATTGTGCGGGATTTATAGATTATGATGGCTATTCAACTCAGAGTAAAGCTGAGGTTATTCTGGAATTGCATCAAAAGGAAAAGACAGTTTTGTTTGTGGATGATCATCCTGACAACTGTCTCAATGTGAGGGAATCATTTCCGGAAGCAGAAATATGGTTAATGTCACGCCCATTTAATGAGGATTTCACGCATCCGGAAATTAGACGGGCCAGGAATTGGGCAGAAGTTCTTGAACACTCCAGCACTGTTTCTACTCGCTAAAAAATCTCGCCTAGACCATCTGAACTTTCAGGGACTGTAAACAGGCCTTTCCGTTCTTGATTTATGTTGATTCTGATGTGTCCATGTTTTTCAAAAAATTCTTACTAAACAAATTCTTGCTGGCAGTAATTATGCTGTTTTTGCTTGCCCCAGGAGTATCTGCCCAGGAAGAAGTGGCTGCCGCTCCCACTGGAGGAAGTGATGTTGTTTGGCGGATAGGATTTTGGGAGGTGTTGCAGCAAACCTTCATCAATGATGATTCCCATCCATTTTATCAAATGACCGGCACAAACCGCTTCAGAGCAGGAAAAGGATTTTTTGGGCCGACCTTTCTTGATCCTGGTGGGGGCAATTTACTTCCAAATATCTACAATAAGAATGTAGACGGACACAGCAGTCAAGACGGAATGTTGACTAAGATATTTAGTAATATTCCTTTACTGAAAGGTCTTCCAACTTTTTCTCTGGAGTACATTCAACCAACGGATTATCTTGTGGGCATCGGTTTATCTTTCGCCTACACCAATATTTGGATGAAAGATGAAAAAGTAAAGGCAGCCACCACGGGAGCTGATCCGGATTATGCAACCCCTCTACTGAGGATGGCTTCCCATTTCTATATGTTTTCTGCTTCAATCCATCCTTTTGGTGTGCCAAAAACAGATGATATTGATGTCTTTATGGGATTCGGAATCTCAAGGGTAGAAACTACTTTGAGATACGGAATTAGGCAAAATCCAACAATTAGTGAATATGCGTCTGTGACACAGACTGAGCTCAGCGGCTCAACGGGAAACTTGCCGTTTCGTCGGATGGGTATTGCTTCCGGAGGAGATAGTTTCGGTTTTATGCTGGAATTTCTCTTTCCAGGAAAAACAGAAATAATTGACAATCCATTTGCTTCCAACACTATCATTGATTCAACGGTCTACAATTCAACTTATAATGACCGTGGTGGAGCATTACCGGCCAAGGTCGGTATGCCCGGAGGAATCACACGTGTTTCCTGGACCTATTCTTTTTAGCATGATTTCCTGAAATATCAGGAACAAAGATGCTCCTGATAAGTATAAAAAAACTGAAAATTATTTATAATTTGTGGGCGCCTACCTTGGGTGCCAACCGGAAGCAATTTAGACTGGTTTGTTTTTAATACCTGCCAATTGTTTCAGAGAAAATTATGAAGGGGAAAAATTGGTGCACTGGTTTTCCATACTATTTGTTTCAATCAGTCGATTGATTTCATAATCCAGCAAATGAGCTCTTTCAGAGCTTTCTATTTCTTTCATCTCTGTGAAAAGATGGGGGTAGTTGTCATATAGTAACGATTCAAAAGTCTGTTTATTATCTCCTCGGCAGCCATATATTCCTGACAGCGCAGAAAGATGCTCTCCTTTTCCCTGAGCAGCCTCTACAGATAATGTGATCCACACACGATCCAAATACTCCACCCTGTTATTCTTGACAAAATCCCAGTTTTCACAGCCTAATGTACCTGCAGTACTTGCAAAAATAAAAGTACTTCCTGAAGAATAATCTATCGTTGAAGCCAGCGGATCTTTACTGGCCATTCCCATTGCACCCCCTTTGTGACAAGCCATGGCAGTGGGAGCCTGAAACGAAAATACGATTAGAAGTCCGCCAAAAATAGATAATTTAAGTGATTTCATGTTTCCTCCTTTTAAACGAAAGGTTTTATTAAACTGACGTTGTTTGAATGAAAATGCTAACAATTAAAACAAAGATTGTCAAAGGAGATATTTTCATGAACTGGAATAAATTGATTTAAATACAAATATCAAAGAAATCCAATTTGAGAAAAAATGTTATTTGCCAGAATGAATTTTGTAAATTGTCTTGAATTTACTTAATCCGTCTCAGGATCACTTTTATTTTCCAGAATCTGCATTACTTCTCCGACTAAATAAAAAGATCCTGCTATGACAAGCGGTTTTTCTATAGAAAGCAAAGCAGCTTCCAGGGCCTCTTCTGCAGATGCTGCATGTTTTATTTCAGGAGAATGTTTGAATTTTCCGGACTCAATTATAAAATTTTCCAACATTTCCGGAGTTGCGGTTCTTGGTGAAGGAACCGGAGTGAAAATTATTTTCTCCGCTTGTTTACACAATTCTTTCAGCGGATTTCGCAAGGCAGCATCCAATTTGTCTGAAGCCATTCCTAAAATAAGTGTGCAGGGAAACAGTTTGTTGGCAGAAAGAAATTCAACAAGCGCCACCAGCGCATCATGATTATGTCCGCCATCTAGCACTACACTTTTGAAATGGTGCCTATGTTTCTCCCAAAAAACATTCTGCCGCAAATCGAGACGCCCGCGAATTTGTACCCTTTGTGCGGCTTCCAACCATTTTTGTTGCTGAAGTCTGTCGCCATTAAATAAAACTTGCATGGCGCACAAACTCGTTTGAATACAAGCTAGTTGCGGTTTCGAAGAAAATTTGAGTGATAAATTATTTTCCGGAAACTCGGTTGCAAAGATTTCATCCACAAAAAAAGCAGGCACTTTTGTTTTTCGGAATTGTTCTGCCAACCACGGTTTTAATTCCGGAACTTGTTCCGCTACTATTACAGGTATTTCAGTACGGGTTATTCCAATTTTTTCTGCCGCTATTTCCTGTAAATTACTTCCGAGGACTTCTTGATGATCAAGTCCAACTCTGGTTAAAACACATAATTCTTTTTCAGTCACATTGGTGGAATCGGCTCGCCCTCCCAATCCTGTTTCAAGGACGACCCATTCCATTTTCTCTTTCATGAAAGCATGAAAAGCAATTGCGGTTAAGACATCGAAATAGGAAAGGTATGGACTTCCTTTGTAGCCGCGAGCGATTTTAAGCACTACGGATGCGCTCTGCGCGAAGCTGTCTTTAGCTACGGACTGGCTGTTAAGAGTGATTCGCTCTCGAATATCAGTCAAATGTGGAGAAGTATAACAGCCAGTGGCAAATCCTTGTACGGACAATAAGCGGCTGATAATAGTTGCGGTTGAGCCTTTTCCGTTGGTTCCGGCAATGTGGATAATCTTAAAATTTTTTTCCGGATTTCCTAAATCTCTCAGTAACAGCAGGATACCAGCCAATTTGCTGATATCCCGTGGTTGTGCGCTGACCTCGTAACTTCCCCAATTTTCCAACTCGGAAAGCACATGCAAATAATTTTTGTCAGGCGCAGGCATTTTGTTTTTTTGAGGAATTCAGACGAGGTTTCTGCCAATTCTTGGTGGGATAACTATTTCCCCCGTCTTGACAGAAATGGCGGGGGAAATGTTTTTCAGGCTTTTGGTAAAAACAGCAAAGAAAAATTATTTGAGGTACTTAAAAAAATCACTATCTGCATCCATCAGCAGCGTAGTTCCTTCCTGCAAACTATCTCGGTAAACATCATGGGAACGCAGGAATTTGAAAAAATCTGAGTCTTGCTGGTAGGCGTCAGCATATATTTTGGTGGCTTTTGCCTCTGCTCTACCGCGTGTTTCTTCGTTGATTTTTTTTGCTTCTGCAATAATTTCAACTCGCTCTCTGTCTGCATCAGAACGAATTCTCAAGGATGCCTCTTCGCCTTGCGAGCGGTATAGTTTTGCTTGCCGTCTCCGTTCGGCATTCATTCGTCCAAAGACTGCTTGACTATTTTGTTCAGGCAAATCAGCGCGTTTGATTCGTACATCGAGTATTTCAATACCAAAGTTCTTTGCGTTTTCTCTGGAACGTAAAGTAATTGATTCACGAATTTCTTTGCGGTTTCCGGAAACAATTTCTACCAGAGTGTGCTGTCCCAGCACCTCACGGGTTTGTGAATAGATAATGTCATCGAGCCGCGCGTGTGCACCTGCGGTAGTCCGAACAGTTTCATAAAATTTCAGCGGATCCGAAACACGCCACTTTGAGTATGTATCAACCTTCATTTCTTTCTTATCTTTTGTGAAGACCGCGCCTGGATCCGCGTCATAATCCTGGAGACGGTTTTCCATAAAAATGATACGACTCGCAAATGGAACCTTGAAATTGAGTCCCGGCTCCATGACAATGTCAACCGGATCACCTAATAAAATTTCAAGCGCATATTGAGTTTTGTCAACAATATATGTGCTCAAATAAATGGTCCCAACAGCAAGGAGGAGTATAATTCCTCCAAATTTTGATAGCTTTCCTGACATAAAATATACCTTGTGAGTAAATGAAAGTGTAGAAGTCGACTCCATAATTTGGCAAAGTAAATCCGTCAACTTTTTTCCCTTGGTTAATTGTCGATAATATGAGCATTCTTGTCAAGTTGAATTTTTTCACCGAGCCTCTGGCTCCCTTATTTTTAAAAAAATTATGTTTAAACTAACTTCACCGAGTCAGCAAGAACAAATCCGTGCCCTGGCAATGCGGCAAATAGAAAAATTGTTGAAAGAGATGCAAAATGATGGAAAGGATTTGTCAAAATTAAAACTGAAAAAATTTCAAAAAACTCACCACATTGACTGCAAATGTAAATTATGTGAAATTGCCAAAACAAAAAATGATCCGCGTTTACGCGGACTCCTCGAGGACGGTTTCAAAGTTTATGTGGATGGCGGTAAAAAAAGTTCTTAATGATGCAAAACAATTCCTCTTGCAAAGAAACATTCTTTGAAACTTGTTGTACTGTACCTGCAGAACTGGAAGAACTTTGGAACTGGTTTTGTTTTGAAAAAGGCGCACTTGGTGTAGAAACTTTGGCGGAATCTTCAACTGAAAAAACACTGCGGATTTTCTTTGAGAATAAACCTACAGGTGGAGCAAAAAAAATATTTGAAGATTTTCAAAATGAAATTTTTCCGGAAAGTAAAATCAAAATTCTGGAAGAAGCTATCCGCCCTGTTGAAAACTGGCAGGCAAATTGGCGTGAACATTTTTCTCCTGTGAAGGTTGGACAATCGCTGATCATTCTGCCTTCCTGGGAAACCGAATTTGAACTTGACGGCAGACATCCGGTATGGATTGACCCCGGACAGGGTTTTGGAACCGGACATCATCTTTCCACTGCGTTAGCTCTGGAAATGCTGGAGCAATTTATTTTGAACTCCAATACTATTCCGGAAAGCATGCTGGACATTGGTATTGGTTCCGGAATCCTGGCGATTGCGGCTTGCCGTTTGGGCATTCCAAAAGTAACAGGTGTGGATATTGAAACGGAAGCGATTGCGGAAGTTGAACGGAACATTAAACTGAACGGACTTTCCGGAAGAATTAAGGCCCATGCCGGACAACCCTCTTTACTGAAAAATCCGGCGCCGCTCGTGATCAGTAATATGCTGCTGCGTGAATTGCTGGATATTCGCCTTGATCTGTTCAGGCTGACAAATCCGGGAGGAACCTTGATTTGCAGTGGACTGTTAGGTGAGCAAGCGGGTGAACTATGCAATTCAATGTCGCAACTAGGGTTTGAAAATTGTTCATCCTTAGAGCGGGAAAACTGGCGTGCGATTCAGTTTTTACGTCCTGAGAATAAAAGCTGATTTGAAAATTATTTGCGCAAATTAAGGCCGAAATTTTAAAGATTATTTTAAGATAATACAGTCTCTTGTAACATTTAGTGCTGCAATAGATGTTTGACTCTTTGATGTCAAACCGAGTAAAATATAACAGTCTGAATGGACAAACTGAAACATTGAAACCCTGCATTAGATTGATATTTCCATGATATCTGTTTTCATCTACTTATTGGCGGTCGTGCTGGCCAACATGATTATACTTTGGTTCGGCCCTCAAGCCGCAATTATCACCGCATTTTTATTCATTGGTCTCGACTTAACTTTACGCGACAAACTGCACGATCAATGGCAGGGAAAACATTTGTGGTTGAAAATGTTGGCTTTGATTTGCGGAGGCTCCGCGATTTCAATTGCGCTTAATTGGGATGCGCTGCCGATCGCTTTGGCCAGTGCCGCAGCTTTTTTATGTGCAGGAATTGTGGACTCACTGGTTTATGCGGGATTACGCAAAAAACGTTTTTTGATCATGGCAAATGGTTCCAATGTCGCTGGTAGCGCGGTTGACTCGATTGTCTTTCCAACTTTGGCTTTTGGGGCTTTTATGCCGGAAATCGTGTTGGGACAGTTTGTCGCGAAATTCGTCG
>JAESQU010000121.1 GCA_016764995.1 SAR324 cluster bacterium
ATTTGCTATCATCGGGCCCAATGGAGCCGGAAAAACATCCATGCTCAATGTTATTAATGGATTCTATCATCCGCAGGAAGGAGAGATCACCTACAAAGGTGTGCATCGTAAGCAGATGAAATCCCACGATGTCGCTGTTCAGGGGATTGCGCGCACCTTCCAGAACGTCGCTCTTTTCAAGGGTATGTCAACCCTCGACAATATAATGACAGGCCGCATCATTCGCATGAAACGCAACATATTTTGGCAGGCCTTATATCTTGGACCTGCACGAAAAGAGGAAATGGAAAATCGGGCATTTGTTGAGGACATTATTGATTTTCTCGAAATTCAAGCCATTCGTCGTACACCTGTGGGACGCTTGCCTTATGGTTTGCAAAAGCGAGTTGAGTTGGGAAGGGCACTGGCAATGGAACCGGATTTGTTGTTGCTGGATGAACCGATGGCGGGGATGAATATTGAAGAAAAACAAGACATGTGCCGTTTCGTACTCGACGTGAATGATCAATACGGAACTACTATCGCCTTGATTGAACATGACATGGGTGTGGTAATGGATATTTCGGACCGTGTCGTGGTTTTGGATTACGGAAAAAAACTGGCGGATGGAACTCCGGATGAAGTTCGGGAGAATCAAGCTGTGATTGACGCATACTTGGGCGTACCACATTGATTTATTAGAAAATATTTATCATAAAAATTTATGTTTCAGGCAATATTTGTTGACCCATTCATTATGATTTACGATGCGCCTCTTTTTTTTGTAGAGGTGTTCGTAAGCGGTTTAATGGCAGGAGTGATGTATGCACTTGTCGCCCTGGGTTTTGTCCTCATCTATAAAGCGTCAGGGGTGTTTAACTTTGCCCAGGGTGCAATGGTTCTATTTGCCGCACTGACCTTTGTGGGGCTGTGGGAACTTGGAGTGAATCCCTGGCTGTCCTTGATCCTCTCTTCTCTGGTGATGATCGGAGTTGCCTTTACTGTTGAGCGTATTGTTCTCCGGCCTTTAGTCAATCAGGATCCAATTATTTTTTCATGGCAACAATAGGCATAACCTATTTTCTGGATGGTTTCGGACAGACTATTTGGGGCAGCGAAGTACGTCCTTTGGACATTGGAATACCGAACGAACCTTTTATGGATTTCGCAGATTGGTCGGGACTTTATATCAACAAATTTGATGTATTTGCAGCAGCAGTTTGTAGTGTGCTGGTAGCACTATTGGCGGGATTTTTTACCAAAACCAAAATCGGCCGTGCTCTGCGTGCGGTTGCAGATGATCATCAAGCTGCGCTTTCAGTGGGCATTCCATTAAAAACAATTTGGACCATAGTTTGGTCTGTAGCCGGAATAGTTGGATTGGCTGCAGGAATCCTGTGGGGTGCAAAATTGGGCGTGCAATTTGCGTTGGCGCTGATCGCTTTTAAGGCTCTTCCTGTGCTGATTCTCGGAGGATTCACTTCAATTCCAGGAGCAATTCTCGGAGGACTGATAATTGGTTCCGGAGAGAAAATTGCGGAAGTTTACTGGGGCGAAGCATTGGGAGGTGCGATTGAAGACTGGTTTGCCTATGTGTTGGCGCTGGTATTTCTCTTGTTCCGTCCACAAGGTTTGTTTGGTGAAAAAATCATTGAACGAGTCTAAAACATAAAAATACTGAAAATATCTTTGATATGATCTATAGAGAAGCTGGACAATTTAAAACATCTTACAAGTCAGATCAGGCGCTGCTGCCCATTGCACAGGATCGTTTTTTCGTGATAGGTCTTTTAGCTGTAGCCTATATTGTGATTCCCATGGTTGCGAATGATTATTGGCTCAATTCCATATTTTTACAATTCTTCATCTTTTCCCTGGCCGCGCTGGGGCTTAATATTTTAACGGGTTATGCCGGACAGCTCAGTTTGGGTACCGGTGGCTTTATGGCCTGCGGCGCGTTTTCCGCGTTCAAGCTGGCAACCTCATTTCCCGACATGCATATTGTCTTCGTGCTGATTTTGGCAGGTTTAATTACTGCGGTAGTGGGAATGTTTTTCGGTATTCCAAGTTTACGGATAAAAGGCTTTTATCTGGCAGTTTCCACTTTGGCGGCACAATTCTTTTTGTTGTGGCTTTTCAATCGTGTTCCCTGGTTCACCAACTATTCCAGTTCCGGAGTTATTTCTCCACCTCCAATCAAGTTGTTTGGAGACTATTACATCACTGGTACTCAAGCTACTAATCTAACTCAGTATTTTTTTACACTGACGCTTGTAGTAGTGCTGGCTTTGGCTGCAAGAAATATTATCAGGGGACACATCGGACGTTCCTGGATGGCCATCCGCGATATGGATATTGCTGCCGAAATCATCGGAATTTCACCCCTGAAAGCTAAACTGTCTGCATTTGCGGTAAGTTCGTTTTATTGCGGAATTGCCGGTGCATTGTGGGCTTTTTTATATACTGGAACAGTGGAACCACTGGCCTTTGAAATTAATCAGTCTTTTAAAATATTATTCATGATTATCATCGGTGGATTGGGTTCAATTTTGGGTTCATTTATTGGGGCAGCTTTTATCGTGGTTTTGCCGATTCTTCTCAATTCTGCTCCAGCGATGTTGGGATTGCAGTTGCCTGGAGCATTGGTAACGCACATTGAATTTATGGTTTTTGGCGTGTTGATTGTGTTTTTCCTGATTGTGGAACCGCACGGTTTGGCACGCTTGTGGGGAATTGCCAAAGAAAAATTACGACTTTGGCCGTTTCCGTATTGACCGTGTTGACCAAGTGGATTAGTATCCTTATGGTTAATCATGTCCGTTGTTTTCGGATTCATCTCGTAGGTGGGTTAAGAAACTCCGGAAATTTAATTGCTGGATTTAATGTTAAATTCAGCAAATTTCTCTAAAATAATAAGAAGGAGAGAAAATGAAGAATCTAATACAAAAAATCACGATTGTCATGTTTTTAGGCGTCGTGTTCAGTCTGACAGGACTGGCCCAAGCAGCGGAAAAAATTTATGTTCCGATGCTGACATACACAAGCGGACCTTATGCTCCGGGGGGAATTCCAATTGATCAGGGTTTTCGGGATTTTTTCAAGTACACCAACGCCACAGGTGGTGTGAATGGGGTGATGCTTGATTGGGAAACCTGCGAGTATGGTTACAATACCGACCGTGGCGTGGAGTGCTACGAGCGGATTAAGAGTAAAAACGGCCGGATGGGTGTTGCAGTATTTCCACTATCGACCGGTGTTACATATGCCTTGATTCCCCGAACCAAAGCAGATGGTTTGGTTTTGCACTCAATGGGCTACGGTCGCACAGATGCTTCCGACGGACGTGTCTTCAGCCATGTTTTCACTGCGCCGATGACGTATTGGAGTCAAGTGACTTCCATTACTAAATATATTGGTGAACAATTGGGTGGTATGAATAATCTGAAAGGCAAAAAAATCGCTCTTGTCTATCACAACAGCGCTTATGGGAAAGAGCCGATCAAAACTTTGGAAGTACTTTCCGCAAAATACGGATTCAAGTTTCTAAAGTATCCGGTGAACCATCCCGGTCTGGAGCAGAAGTCCACTTGGCTCAAAATTGGTCGTCAGACAAAACCTGACTTCACCATCATTTTTGGCTGGGGAGTGATGACTCAAACTTCCATCAAGGAAGCAAAAGCCAATGGCTATCCTGTTTCCAAAATTATCGGCAACTGGTGGTCCGGTTCTGAAAACGATACTCGACCGGCAGGTTCCGCAGCTGTTGGATACAAGGCTGCGGGTTTTCACACCATCGGGAAAGAATATCCGCTTCATAGAGGTATTCTTGACAAAGTGTATGGAGCCGGAAATGGATCTGGCAAGAAAAGCGTGGTTGGTGAAGTCCTTTACAATCGTGCGCTCGTTCAAGGTGTAATTTTTACCGAAGCGATTCGTGCCGCTCATAAGAAATACGGCAACATTGCCATCAACGGCAAGCAGTTGGCGTGGGGTTATGAGCATGTGAATTTGACTGCAGCCCGCTTGGAAGAACTGGGCTTGGGTGGATTTATGAAGCCTCTCAAAATTACATGTGCCAACCACGAAGGAGAAAACAACCTGCTTATTCATGAGTGGGACGGCAACAATTGGATTAACCCTTCCAAATGGTATAAACCAATGTATGACGTAACTCGTCCGATGATTGAAGCATCGGCTGCGGCATATGCCAAGGAAAAGGGAATCACTCCTCGTTCCAATTGTAATTAATACTATTTATGCTTCCCACACCGAGCGTGGTAAGCATTTTTATTTGTTTGATAAGAAAGGCGGATAAAGCTAAGTTGATCCGCCTTTTCTTTGTGTACCTTAGTGCATTTAGCAGCTAATATAATGCTCCAAGTCAACAACATCGAAGTCATTTACAATCATGTGATATTGGTTCTCAAGGGAGTTTCTCTTGAAGTTCCGGAAGGTCGCATTGTAACTATACTCGGAGCAAACGGTGCGGGCAAATCAACGACCCTCAAAGCAATTTCAAATTTACTCCAGGCAGAACGTGGAGAGGTAACCAAAGGCAGCATCCGGTTTGATGATTTCGAAGTTCATGACCTTTCTCCAAACGAATTAGTAACACGTGGCTGCATTCAGGTTATGGAAGGCAGACATGTTTTTGAACACCTGACTGTTGAAGAAAACTTGTTGACAGGTGCCTATACACGAAAGGAAGGGCGTTCCGCAATCGCCGCTGATCTGGACAAAACATACACTTATTTTCCACGATTGAAAGATCGCAGAACAATTCAGGCCGGTTACACTTCCGGAGGAGAACAGCAAATGCTGGCAATTGGACGTGCGTTAATGTCAAAACCCAAAATGATACTGCTCGATGAGCCTTCGATGGGACTTGCACCGCAACTCGTTGAAGAAATATTTGAAATTGTCAAAGACCTGAATCAGCGCGAAGGTGTCAGTTTCCTGCTTGCTGAACAGAACACGAATATTGCCCTGCGTTATGCTGATTATGGTTACGTGCTGGAAAATGGACGTGTTGTGATGGACGGTAAAGGCTCGGAATTACGTGAAAATGAAGATGTCAAAGAGTTTTATTTAGGTATGGGTGGTGCAGGTCGTAAAAGCTTCCGTGATGGAAAAAACTACAGACGACGTAAACGATGGCTCTAGTCGATCCGTACCGTTAGCCATTATTCTGAATTTCTCATCAAAGACAAAACCATGAGCAGTGATGATGCAAAAATCGGCATCGTTGGAGGTGC
>JAESQU010000122.1 GCA_016764995.1 SAR324 cluster bacterium
AAACAGTCACTTCTGTCTTTGTAAAATATTCAAAAATAAGCATTAAAGTTCCTGATTAAAATGTCGATAAGAAAGACAATGGAAATCCTTTCTTAGGACGAATGTATCCAGGATAAGGAATAAAGTCGGAACTCTAAGCTAAAATCCAGTGCAGAGATTCCGTAATATTTGAACTCCCTAATCGTCGATTATGACTTTGTGACAGCGGTTTATACCACTTGTTGCGGGAGGATCAGTGATCTTTGAAAATATAAAACTAATTTGCAGATTTGCATTATTATGTGAAAGTTTCATTTTCTCCATTGCGGAGATAGTGGCAGTATCCGGACGAAGTTGTCGCGGCTATTGTGTCACCTTACTATTTTTGTAAGCTCTGAAAAAATATTTGGGTGGTTTACAGTTTCCAATGTGTTTATATACAAACTAAGCACGGTAGGGAAAATTGTGACTTTTGTCTGAATCTGATGAGAGAGATTTTTGGCTTTGTGAGCCGAAAATGATGAGATTTGAAAGTGCACACATTTTCTGTTGAACGCAGGACTGCGCTCAACATATTTTCCTGGTACTATGAAGTTTGATTTCATGGTGGCAGCGGAAGGCCTGAATGTGTCTAATGCATTAAGATTCAACTGATTTCAGGCTGAATAACATAAAAATTTGCTAAATCGTTTCCAGTAGCTCTTGCTGTTGAGGTTTATCAGCATAGCGTGTTATGAAGGGAGTTGAGTGCTCTCTTGATAAGACGAAGTGTTGAACTACGTCAAAAATGTGATGATCTCAGTGGCAATTGTTTTTGTTGCCGGCGGGGCGAACTGTATCCAATAGGTTCCAGTAGAATCTACTGCTATGTTTGCCGGATGCTGAGCTTGTGTACTCTGAACTTCGGGGGACGTTTCTGTGCGTTTGCAGTGACGTTTATCTCCGGAATCTATTCCCGTTAAGGCGGAAGAGTGCCTTGATCTGTCAACTAACCGGTATTATTAATCATGCCTGATGCTGTTTGCAGATATGAGCACGGTCTGAACAGGTAGTCCTGAAGTTGTAACTCTATATAAAACAGTGATGTATTATATTAAAAAATGTAATAAAAATATTATTTAATTTACAGAATTTTTAATCAGTTGTATATTTTTAACCACGGTCGAGTGCTATTGACCGAATATTAACTTTCTAGTCAAGGAGGATGCCATGCGCGTCAACCATAATACCGCCTCAATGAGTTCCTTGAGGTATTTGAACAGAACCATTGAAGACACAAACAATAATCTGAAACGCTTGTCGTCAGGTTTAAGAATTAACTCGGCCGCTGATGGTCCTGCTGATCTGATGATTTCAGAACAGATGCGCACACAAATTTCCGGATTGAATCAGGCAGTGAAAAACTCCGAAACATCAATTTCAATGGTACAAACCGCTGAGGGTGTGTTGAGTGAGGTTAGTTCAATGTTGATCAGTATGCGACAGTTAGCATTACACGCTGCAAATGATGGTGTTGCTGATGAGCAAATTCTCCAGGCAGACCAAATGGAAGTAGAAAATATACTTGCAACAATAGATAAGATTGCGGGGCTAACTCAGTTCGGCACAAAAGTTCTTTTTGACGGCAGCAATGAGGTAAACGGTGTAGCAATCGGTGATGGTTTAACTTTTTATAGCGCCACGGCGCTTACCCAACAGTCTCCAACAAAACAAGGTTACACAATTGACATTGAACAGGTTGCAACACGCTCGGAAGTTGTAGCGGAAAGAGGAATATCATTGGAAGAAATAGAAAAAGGTGTTTCGTTTGTCTTAAAAGAAAATAACAGAGTTATGAAAATGGACACAATCCAAGAGAAAAATCTTAAGGAAAACATCCACCAAGTACTTAGTAATTTCCATAGAAATTCACCGTCGTTTACCCGAGAGAAAACAGAAACAAAGTTACGGAATCTGGTCGCAACAGCATTACAGATTAAGGCAGACGAAAACGGACTTAACGTAGAAATATATATCAATGACCTGGGCATGTTGACTGTCAAACATAGGCAATATGGAAGCAAACCGGCTTTTGGTATCTCTACTAATCTTAATGGATTGTTTGGAGAAAAAACCGGCACTATCAAGCTTTCAGAAGGAGGACAGGACGTTTCCGGCTACATAGGAGGAGACATTGCTTTGGGGGAAGGACAATATCTACATGGAGCAAAAGGAAGACCAACAGAAGGGATTGTCGTTCAATATGACAAAGAACTTGGACAAAGACTTGTGGAAATTAAGGATGAACAAGGAAGAGTGATTGGGCAGAAGTTAGTTCAACAAACCAATCAAGAGTTGGTTGGAAAAGACGTTGAAGGATACGTACATATTACACAAAATTCTGTTGTCTATCAAATTGGCGCAAATCACAAACAAACTGTTGCATTTTCTTTTGGTGACTTACGCAGTGAACAAATTGCGCGTGGAGTGCCAAACAAGAGTCAATTCAGCAGCTTGGCAGACATAGACCTGACACATACCTCAGGTGCACAGGATTCAATAATGTTAATTGATAATGCGATTATGGAAATTGGTGTGCTGAGAGGAAATCTCGGTTCATTCCAGAAAAACTCTTTGGAGTTAAATTTACGAAACTTGCGAGTCTCCAGCGAAAATTTGACAAATGCAGAGTCTGTTATACGTGACTCTGATATGGCAGCGGAAATGAGTGATTTTACGAAAAATCAAATCTTGATTGCTTCCGGAACAGCAATGGCTGCACAGGCTAACCAAATTTCAAAATCAGTCCTGCAACTTCTTGGTAGCGTGACTGATTAAAAAATTTAAGGCTCAAAATTCAAGATTTAAGGTTAAAGGTCATGATACCAAGCCCTTATCTTGTTTTTTGAGCCTTGCCGCTTCAATTTCAGAAATAATTCATAAATCTGCTGGATTGTACGCCAGCAGATTTGCGAATCATTTTTGATTAAAATTTATTTAATTTCAGGTTTTATCCCTGGGAAGGGAAGCGACGTGTTTGAACGCGGCGCTTTTCTCCCGGAGAATTAAAATAAATGAGGAAATATGTCTATCAATATTAGAACAAACATCGGTCCAACTATGGGATCGTTAAGTGAACAAGGGACATTCAGAAATTCGATGTACCGACAGGGCGAAGAGAAAAAAGAAAAAAAATCAGTAACCGCTCCTTTGACTGTTGTAAAAGATGATCTGCCTGAGCATTTTATGAAAAATGAAATTATCAGAATGCAGTCAGCAGGATTACATAGTGAAATTTCTCATGTTGAGGAAGATATGTCAATTGTACAAACAGTAGCAAGAGCATTATCTCATGTCGAAGATTCAATGATTCAAATGCAGGAATTACTTGTTATTGTCAGCAACGAAACGAAATTCAACAGCGCCGTCAGGCAAGCAGACCAGACGGAACTGGATAAGCTGATTAAGCAAATTAACAAAGTCGCGGATGAAACAAGTTATGGGCACCACGCTTTACTGGACGGCAGTCACGGGGTTCGTGGAGTCGCGACAGGAAAATATCTGGAATTTGTCCGGATGAATCCCGATTCAAAAACATCACCACTTTGCGGTTATGAAGTTTTAGTTACAGAAGCAGCGACAAGGTCAGAACTGCAGGGATTACGTCCATTTACTCAAGCAATGGTAGACAAAGAAGAACCGCTGATTTTTGAAGAAGGCGGGATTGCTAACCGTTTTGTTACACAAAGAGGAGAAAGTGTTTTTAACACAATTAGACGACTTTCCAATTGGATTTCTGATAGAGAAATTCCTCTTGAAATTATACAAAATACAAATCAGATTCTGCATTTCCGGCACCTTCAATATGGAAGCTCACATAGTTTTGGGGCTTCGAGTTTTACGCCTGGGCTTATTTCTGTAGAAAGTCAAAAGCTTAGTTTCGCAAAACCTGGATTTGATGTGCAGGGATTTATCAATGGTATTCCATGTCTCGGACATGGACAGTTCTTAAGTACTCCGGATGATGCAGAAGGGATTGGTCAACTGACAGTAAGGTATACAGGAAATGAGGTGCCTGCAGAAAAAATTGCGGGAACGGTTTCGGTGTCGCAGAATGGGTTCCAATTTCAAATTGGTAATCCTGTGCCGCACGTTGAGCAGCTTAGTCTTGGAAGCATTCACGCATCAGACTTGGGTTTGGAAACGGAAAATGTGTCCGGTTTCCAGTCATTGCAAGAAATTGATCTTCAGTCTGCACAAAGAGTTAAAGACTCGCTGTGTGTCTTGGCAAAAAGTTTGGCGGAAATTTCTACAGTCAAAGCCAGAGTTGAACTGGTTTGCGGTAAAACTTTAAAAACTAACATGCTGCATTTACAGCAGGAACATAACAGACTGATTATTTCGCATCCAAATCTGGAAAACAGTAGGAAAGCACTAGCTTTCGCCGAGCTTACAAAGAACAAAATTGCTGAGAATTCCGGACGATCATCAATGGCGCAGGCACATCAAAATCCGAAAGTTGTGCTTGCATTATTGAAGTGATGCCAAAATTAACTTAATTAGTAAAACAATGCGGTAAAGATTTGTAAATACAAAACATACTCGTTTAACCGCAACAAAATATAAATCCGTCTAAGCGGATTTTTGCTATGGAATTCTTATTATGAGCTTAATGAGAAGTTGTAGTTTACAATTCATATTTGTAATAAAAAATATATTAAATTGACAAATATTAGTTAAAAAAAATTAGCATTTTCCACTTGTGAATCTTTAATAAAAGCAGGATGGAAAATGCTTATGCATACGCCGGTGTGGGAACCTGCGGATAAGTCGTATTTTACGACTACACGGTAATGTCAAGGCCAGGATGGCTGAGATCGTATCGTTTCATTATACGTTCATCAACAATCAAACCTATTAAGGGGAATCATGCCTTTAAGGATAAATCACAATATTGCTGCGATTAATTCGCACAGGAACCTGATCAAGAATACAGAGGTTCAAAACAAAAATTTAGAACGGCTTTCTTCCGGATTGAAAATCAATCGCGGCGCCGATTCGCCTGCAGGTCTGATCATCTCTGAAAGGATGAGGGCACAAATTGCGGGGCTTCGACAAGCCATAGACAATTCTGAAACAGGAATTACGATGTTACAAACTGCTGAAGGCGCATTGGAAGAAGTTAACCGTACGCTGATAAATGCACGGCAACTTGCGATTAGTTCCGCAAACGAAGCCGTAAATGATGATGCGATGCTGGCCGCCAATCAACAGGAATTTGATGATTCTCTGCGTGCAATCGACAGAATTGCGAGAATTTCAAACTACGGGACGAAAGCTATTTTGGACGGCAGCATGGGAGCAAACGGAGTTGCTGCAGGAGACAATTTGGAATTTATCAGTGCAACTGAAAAAACTAAATCCTCACCAGTTGGAGGTTTTGCCGTGGAAATTAAAGTTGCGGCCACACATTCCACAGTAACAGGAAAAGTTGCTTTGACAAAAACACTGATTGATTCCGGAGAACAGTTGACATTTTCAGAAGGCGGAAAAACTTTGAATTTTCAGACAATCGCTGGCGAAAGCGTTGAAACTGCGATGAATCGACTTGAAAAGGCAGTGATGGCTTCCGGAATGAAGATCAAAATGGTTCGGCTTCCCGGAAGCGCTACCACTCCGGACGCACCACAGTTTTTAAGTTTTGAGCATCAAGAGTTTGGCAGCAAACATTCTTTTCAAGTTGGCAGTAAAACATCAGGAGTATTGTCTGCTCAAGCAGATGTTTCGGACAAGATACAAAATGGTGATGATGTTTCCGGATATATCGGTGGTGAATTGGGAATTGGAAATGGTCAAGTTTTGACAGGCAGCCGGCCTTCAAAAGTTTCCGGATTGAAAATACGTTATACCGGAGAGCAAGCACCGCCGCCTGGAAAGATGGCAGGTTCAGTCACGCTTTCTCAAAATTCGCTGGTTTTTCATATTGGACCAAACGTGGATCAGTCAACCAGCTTTGCATTACGGAGCATCAACAGTAAAAAACTGGGAAATGGTGTAACAAACGAATCCGGTTTTCGGTCACTGAATGATGTTGATCTGTCGGAAGCCTCACTAGCTCAGGACGCGATTCTGATCATAGATAAGGCGATAAATGAAATAACCGCATTCCGCGGAAAAATGGGTGCATTTCAGAAAAATGATTTGGAAAGTAATCTCAATTATTTAAGAAACGCGCACGAAAATGTAACAAATGCAGAATCAATTATTCGGGATGCGGATATGGCAGAGGAGATGACGGCCTTTGCACGCAATCAGATCTTGGTTCAGTCCAGCACAGCGATGCTGGCACAGGCAAATCAGACTCCAATGGCCGTGATGAAATTAATCAATGGTTAGGGAGATGAACCTTATTCGCCTGATCCCCAGGCGGGTTTGATGATGACGTAGCATTTCGCTGGCTTCATGGATGAATTCAGCGGGACGCAGCTTGTAAACGTCATAATTACCAAAGAGCCGTTATGGTGAGCGCAGCCGGTGAATCCGACTGCGCTCAAGGTGACGGAACTTATGTTCTTGATCAAAAAATAATCAGCAATTATTAAACTGCTGATCATACAACCTGGAACGGAAACCAGGTTAGCTGATTTTATCGATGACGTTTGGTTTTGCCCCTTTTGGGCGATGAATCAATTTGTCATTAAAAAAATGCAGCTAGGGCGGAGTGCCCAATAAAGTTTCATGGATGAAACCGTCTGATGAGTACCTGGTTTTTTACCAGAAAAAACTCCAGACGCTGGAACGGATTCTATTAACAAAAGACTTTAATCCACAATACCACTGCGGTGGTGTGTTCTATGGAATCAAGTCTAAAACTTTTTACACCTCCGGCAGCAATGAAGCTCTGGAGTGATGTTTCTTTGAAAAACTAAAGCGGCTCTTTCCCGCCACAGAAAACTATCCAAGGAGGAATTGTTTTTTGTACGGTACTGGATGATGACGTCCTGAATAGGGCTATGACACGTATTTCCATGTGCAGGGATGCAGGGGGGAATTCTCTCTAAAATACATGGACTGCTGTCAATTTAATGATAATTCACACTTAGGAGAATGTTATGAGAATCAATACAAATACGTCCGCAATTTTCGCGCATCGTAATCTATTAAAAAACAACGCTATTCAAACCAAGACACTGGAAAGACTGTCTTCCGGATTAAAAATTAACCGAGGCGCTGATGCTCCCGCGCAATTGCAGATATCTGAGAATTTACGCGCGCAGACAGCGGGACTTAAGCAGTCGATTGACAACTCAGAAATGGCAATTTCATTGATGCAGACCGGCGAAGCCGCGCTTGATGAGGTAAGCCGTTCTCTGGTTAAGGCACGTCAATTGGCGATCCACGCGGCTAATGAGGCTGTCAACGACGAAACAATGCTTCAGGCAGATCAGCAGGAGTTGGATCAAATTGTGGGTTCAATTAACCGCATCGCCAGGAATACTCAGTATGGTAAAAATCATTTACTTGATGGCAGTGGTGCAGGAAACGGGGTAACGACAGGAAAACACCTGTCATTTGTCGGTGCGGAAACTTCCGGCTTAAGTTCAGGTATTCACGGATATGATATCGATATTACACGAGCCGCTACAAACGCGTCTATTTCAGGAACAATTGCCCTGACTCAAAAGATTATTGACTCGGAAGAACAAATCACGATTGTAGAAAGCGGTCGTGCTGTGAACTTCAAAACAGTTGCCGGAACCTCGGTTGAGCAAACTTTGAACAAGTTGACGAGCGCTATCCAGGCAGCAGGAATTGAAATTGAATTGGTTCGACCGGATTCTTCTGTAACTGATAGTCACGCGCCACAAATATTGACAATTAGACATAAAAAATTCGGCAGTCAACCTTCATTTCAGGTTTCAAGTAACACCGGGGGCTTGCTCTCTCAAGTAACGAATGTTTCTCGAAAAGTACAAAACGGAGTTG
>JAESQU010000123.1 GCA_016764995.1 SAR324 cluster bacterium
GTTACGGGTGACATGGGAGTCTCGCTGGCCAACAGGCGTGAAATATCCGAACTGATCGGCCTCCGTCTTTCCAACACCATTTTCCTTGGTGGGTTTGCCGCGTCAATTGCGGTTCCTTTGGCTTTGTTCCTCGGTATCCTTGCTGCTCTTTATCGTAATACACTTTATGACCGGCTTGTTAACACCTTCACCCTCACCTCAATTTCTTTTCCGGAATTCTTTGTTGCTTACATTCTGATTCTCTTTTTTGCCATCAAGTTGGGTTGGTTTCCGGGAATTTCCAACGTCAGTACTGATCTCTCGCTGGGCGACAAACTTTATCGAACTTTACTTCCTGCGGCCACGCTTACTCTGGTGGTAGTGGCCCACATGATGCGTATGACACGGGCTGCCATCATCAATTTATTGGCCAGCCCTTACATTGAAATGGCGCGGCTCAAGGGAATTCGCCCCATGAGAATCATCATGCGGCATGCTCTCCCCAATGCCCTGGCGCCAATCGTCAATGTGATTGCCCTGAACTTGGCCTATCTTGTCGTAGGAGTGGTGATTGTGGAAGTTGTTTTCGTTTATCCGGGACTTGGGCAGTTGATGGTGGACAGCGTCTCGAAGCGTGATATTCCGGTTGTACAAGCCTGTTCGATGATTTTTGCTTCGGTTTACATTTTGTTGAATCTGTCGGCAGACATTGTTTCCATCGTCACAAATCCACGCCTGCTTCACCCGCGCTGATGTCGAACATTCTCAAAATATTTTCCTCCGCGCCTTGGAGCGCTAAATTTGGAATGGTGGTAATTTTGTTTTATGCCATTATTTCTATTTTTGCTCCTTTCATTGCGCCTTACGGAGAGACCGAACTTCTTGGCCGAGCCTATGAATTATGGTCTGACAAATACCTGCTAGGCACGGACAACCTGGGCCGTGACATGCTTTCCCGTCTGATTTACGGTGCACGCAACACCATTGGTCTTGCTCTGTCAATTACGCTGATAGCTTTTGTTCTTGGCAGTCTGACCGGTATGATTGCCGCCGCACTCGGAGGTTGGGTAGATCAAATTTTAAGCCGGATAGTTGATGTCTTAATGTCAATTCCCTCGCTGATTTTTGCACTGTTGATATTGTCAATTTTCGGCACTGCAATGCCCTATCTGATTGGAACCATAGCCATTCTTGATGCAACCCGTGTTTTCCGGCTGGCCCGCGCAACAGCCATGAATGTTGCAGTAATGGATTATGTAGAGGTCGCGCGGCTGCGTGGTGAAAAACTGGGTTGGATCATTCGCAAAGAAATTTTACCCAATATCACTGCGCCTTTACTCGCCGAATTCGGTTTGCGTTTTTGTTTCGTTTTTCTCTTCATTTCAGCACTCAGTTTTCTCGGACTCGGTATTCAGCCTCCCACGGCGGATTGGGGATCGATGGTCAGGGATAACGCGACACTGATTGCTTTTGACGACATCACACCGCTCTTGCCTGCCGGGGCAATTGCTCTGTTGACAGTAGCGATGAATTTTGTCGTTGATTGGATGCTGCACAAATCAAGTGGTCTCAAAGATGTTAGTTGATTCAAATAAAAATTCTAACAAAGAAATTTCCGCCACATTGCTGGAAGTGAAGGGTTTACGGATTGAGGGACTTTCTGAAAAAGGTTGGCAGGAAATCGTTTGCGGAGTGGATTTAAAGCTCAAGCGCGGAGAAATATTGGGCTTGATTGGAGAGTCCGGAGCAGGAAAATCAACCATTGGATTGGCAGCAATGGGATTTGCACGCGATGGCTGTAGAATCACAGCCGGAGAAATTATTTTCGATGGAATTGACCTGCGTTCTGCGACTGAAAATGAAAAACGGAAACTACGCGGAACCCGAATTTCTTATGTGGCCCAAAGTGCCGCGGCTGCTTTTAATCCCGCTCACCGCTTGCTCGACCAATTCGCCGAAGGCCCTATTGATCACGGTGTGATGTCGCGGTCTGAAGCAAAAGAAAAAGGGCGTGCTCTATACCGGAGTCTGGATTTGCCTGATCCGGATAATATAGGCGAACGCTGGCCGCATCAGGTTTCCGGTGGCCAACTTCAGCGCATGATGGTTGCCATGGCAATGTCCTGCGGACCGGACTTGATTGTCTTTGATGAACCGACCACCGCTTTGGATGTTACTACTCAGATTGAAGTCTTGAAAACGATCAAGGAAATTGTAGTAGACCGTAATGTGGCGGCCATTTATATCACCCATGACCTGGCAGTGGTCGCTCAACTTGCAGACCATTTGATGGTGCTGCGCTATGGAAATCTGATTGAAGTGAACAGCACCGGACAAATTCTTGAAGCTCCAAAACAAGAATATACCCGTGCTTTACTGGATGCCCGCACCCGTCATGAAAAAACAACTGCGGAAATTCCGAATCCTGAAATTCTGCTCAGCATTGATAAAATTACAGCAGGTTATGGCAATGGTCCTGATATTTTGCAGGAGGTTTCGGTATCAGTGGAACGTGGACGAACCGTGGCGGTGGTCGGAGAATCCGGAAGCGGAAAAAGTACTTTGGCGAGGGTTATTACCGGACTGTTACCTCCACGTTCCGGAGAAATCCGTTTTCAAACAGATTTACTTCCAGCGGCGTTGGCTCAGCGCACAAAGCAGCAACTCCAGAAAACCCAGATGATTTACCAGCTTCCGGATGTTGCCCTGAATCCACGTCAGCATGTCCGTGATGTAATCGGTCGTCCCTTGAGTTTTTACCTCGGTTTACGTGGAAAAGAAAAGGAACGGCGTATCATCGAACTGTTGGAACAAATTGAGTTATCTGAAAAATACATTGACCGTCTTCCGGACGAACTTTCCGGCGGCGAAAAGCAACGCGTTTGTATTGCGCGTGCCTTAGCCGCAGAACCGGAATTGATCGTTTGTGACGAAGTAACTTCCGCACTGGATACCATTGTCGCCAAGGCCATTCTTGACTTGCTGCAGAAGCTTCAGCACGAATTGCAGCTGACCTATTTATTCATCAGCCACGACCTTGATACCGTGGCCAGTATCGCAGACCGGGTGGTTGTTCTCTACGCAGGACGAGTTGCCGAACAAGGTCCCAAATCCGCTGTTTTTCAGCCTCCATTTCATCCTTACACGCGGCTCCTGCTTTCTTCCGTGCCGGAAATGAAACAAGGCTGGCTGGAAAAAACTCTTGCCACCCGTGAAGCAAAAGCAGGAATTGCCCGTGAAGTGAAAATCACCGAACGCGGTTGTCCTTTCGCTGAACGCTGTCCTGAAGCCATTCCTGAGATTTGCAGCAATGAGCGTCCACCTATACAAACCCCTGCTTCCGGACACATTTTCGCTTGTCAACATTCTCCGGAAGTACTGTCGAAATAGTGTTTTTTTTGAATAACACAAGTGACTCAACATCCTGAACAAAATTTTCTCCCACATAAATTAATTCTATGGCTAATTCTACATTAAGGGTTTTAAGTTATAACATTTTCTGGGGCGGACATCAGCAACCGCTGGAACAAACCATTGAAGTGATCCGGAAATCCGGCGCAGATTTGGTTGGCATTCAGGAAAATGTCAACCGTGAATATGAAGACCAAACTCCGGAGATAGCAAAAGCATTGGGCTTCTCCTATGTGCGTCACGCCGTTCTGGACGCATTGGAAGAATTTGGAGCGAAAGGAAACAAGCTTCGTGCACGCTGGACTCAACAGGCCGGTCAATCCACTTTGAGCCGTTATCCGCTTACAGCACAGTCTCCGGGAGGTTCCGGAGTTCAAGTTGAATTGCCTTCCGGAGAAAAAGTCTGGATGTTTAACACACACCTCTGGCATTACCCTTATGTGCCGTATCAGTTGTTGAATGTTGAATTTTTTGAAGGTGAAGCGATTGATCCGGATGCTTCGGATGCGGAAGAGCTGGCTATTCTTTCCTCCCGCATTGGTCATGAAACGGAAATCAACAAAGTGCTGTGGGATATCAAAAATATTCTTCACTTTGAAGAAACAGTTATTTTTACAGGAGATTTCAACGAACCGTCTCATCTCGACTGGACAGCCGCCGCCGCCGAGGCTGGACTCTATCCGCTCAAGGTGGCTTATCCGACTTCAAAGCAAGTGGCCAAGATCGGTTTAAAAGATGCCTTCCGGGAATTATTTCCTGACCCAGTCGCGGCTCCTGGTTTCACCTGGCCGGCAGGTACATATCCGGATTCTCCTAATTCATCCGTTGCTGATCCTGCAGACCGGATTGATTTTGTTTACTTCGCGGGGAAAAAAGTGCGGGTAAAAAACGTTCAGCGTCTTGGCGAGGATGAGGCAACTTCGGACATGGCCTTTGCAAAATATCCTTCTGATCACAGGGCGGTACTGGCGACCTTTGAACTTGACGGTGCTTGAAAAGTCAAATTGCCGGAAAAATTAAATTATGCTCTGAAATGGTAAAAGTTCGATTTTTAAGCTTATCAGTCTAGTTTTCCTGAATATCCAGTATTGATATACTTATCAGGTCAATTTGCCTGAAAAATCTTATGTAGGGCAACTTGCCAAATAAAATTTAGTTAGGTGTCACAAACAATAGAACAATAGTCTATATGCCAACAATTTCAATGTTTTATGGAATTCTTATTAGAATGTTTTTCGTGATGTTGAAAAACATCATGCTCCACATATCCATGCGGAATACCAAGGTAAATCAGCGGTCTATTCCATTCATGATGGAACATTACTTGCGGGAAAGCTACCATCAAAAAACATAAACTTGTTGTTGCTTGGATTGAAATACATCCAGAAGATTTATCGGCAGATTGGGAGTTAGCAGTGAATGGTAAGAAACCTTTTCCAATACGAGGGCTGGATCAATGAAAATTACAAAAGTTACCCCTAACTCTAATTATACTTTACAAATCCTCGCTGAGGATGGACGTATCGGCACTTTTGATGTGGCTCCTTATTTTCAATATGAAGCATTTGTTGATTTGAAGAATCAACATGAGTTTATGCGAGTTCTCAATGGTGGATATTTTATAGAGTGGGATTGCGGAGCTGATTTATCCGCAGATACTATTGAAGCACGGTGGACAATTCTAAAAAACACCTAACAAGGCGCTGCAGCTTACGGCCAACCCGCTACGCGGTTTGGCTACAGATGTGAAGCGTTATCTGTTTTAATTTACCGAGAAAAAATTATGACACCTGATGAAAATATTGTAGCCGAGATTATTTTTATCAACTTTATTCTCTGAAGCAATAACAAAAATTAACATTCTTGCATTAGTTAATTTTCATAAGCTAA
>JAESQU010000124.1 GCA_016764995.1 SAR324 cluster bacterium
CTATGATGGAAACAGATACTTGGCCATTAGCGCGTGCAGTTCATGCTGCGGCTGTTAAGGTTGGTGCTCATCCGCATATTGAATTTCAGTCCACCCTGCTACAACGGGACCTGATGCTGGAAGGAGATCCAAACCCGTTTGATAATGAACATGAGCTGCAAAGAAGGGGGATGGAGTGGGCAGACGTATACATCGGACTACGAGGAGCAAGTAATCCACATGAACTGAATGGTATAGCAGCGGATCGCATAACAGCCTTCCGGCGGGCATTGGGAAAAATTTCTGCCTTACGAACAGAAAAGACTCGCTGGGTTCTAGTTAGAGTTCCTAATGCATCTTTTGCTCAACAGGCCGGATTTAGTACGGACGAAATGATGGAGTTCTTCTTCAATGCAACGTTGCTCGACTGGCAAGAAGAAAGTAAGCGTTACGAAGTCATCCGGGAAAAGATGCAAACAACTGAAAAAATCCGGATTGTCGGCAATGGTACCGACCTGAGCTTAAACACGACTGGAAGAACCTACCAGATTGACGACGGCCACATCAACATGCCTGGAGGTGAAGTTTATACTGCTCCGACCGATGACAGTGCTGAAGGAAGTATTTCTTTCGAATTTCCTGCAGTTTTTGCCGGACAGTTTATCGAAGGTATCCGCTTACACTTCTCAAAAGGTGTAGTGGTCGAAGCAACTGCCGATAAGAACCAGAAACTGCTTTTGGATTTAATTGGGATGGACGCTGGTGCCAAGAGAATAGGCGAGTTTGGTGTGGGTACAAACTACAGCATCAGCAGGTACTGTTACGATTTGCTCTTTGATGAAAAGATAGGTGGTACAGTTCACATTGCTCTTGGAAGAGCATATCCTGAATGCGGCGGAATCAACAAATCTGCTTTACACTGGGACTTGATCAAAGATCTGCGTGAAGAAGGTGCGCTTTATCTGGACGGGGAAAAAACCATTGAAAAAGGTCAGTTTTTGATATAGCGTGGTACACAATTAATTTTATACTTGGGAGAAAACTGAATATTTTAGTATACTTTAGCCCGACTGTGGGTTTTTTCGGGCGCTGTGCGTCCGTTTTTTACATTTCTGCGAAACACGCAGGAGTGGTGTAACGCAAACATTTGCGCAATAATATTGCATGACGCAAAATGCACTATACAGTGTTGCAAATGATTTTTAATTATATCCAAAAAGGAGAATCATGACCAAAGCAAAAAAAATAAACCGTCGCCAATTTGTTAAAGATGCATCGACGGTTGTTGCCGGAGCAAGTGTGATTGCCGCCGGATCAGGTGCAGGTCTTGGCCTGTTCGCCAAGAGTGCTTCTGCTGCAAGTAATCTGAGAAGTGATATCTTGAAAATCCCAGGAGTTGGGAAGGGATCCCCTACAGATTCTGACTGGCAAAAAGTCGGAGCAATGTGCCTTAATCCGACAAAGGCGCGTGTCTCTAAAGGAGAGTTTGATGGGGTTGAGTTGACCTTCATGGGACTGAATAATCAGAATCTGCATAACTTTCTGTTCAGAGGATTTCTAAAGCCCTGGGAGAAATACACTGGTGCAAAAATAAAATGGATTGATCTGGCACAAGCAGATTACAACGCACGTCTGCAACAATCCATTGCTACTAAAACGGTGGACTTTGATATTTTAGAAATGGGTGCTCCGTTTGAGGGTGATGTCTGTGGAAAAGGGCTTGCCTCTGAAATGCCTGAGTGGGTCAAAGAACAGATAGAAATGGATGACTATGTCGGTTATCTGAAGGCTCCAGTTGGAACTTGGAAAGGAAAAACCTATCGGATTTCAATTGACGGAGATTGCCACAATTTCAACTACCGTTCCGATTATTTCAAAGATGCTGGATTTGCAGCAGCTTGGAAAGCTGAAGGTCACATGAGTACCTGGGGTGTACCACAAACCTGGCAGCAAGTTCAGGAAGTGAGTAAATTCCTGAAAGGTAAAAAAGATCCAACCTTCGGTGGTGATGCATATGGTTATCTAGACCCATGCAAAGGCTGGGGAGGATTCGGATTCTATTTTCTGGCCAGCCGTGCGACTGCCTACGCCAAACATCCGAATGATCCGGCGTGGCTGTTTGACGCAGATACGATGAAACCCCGTGTCAACAATCCTGCTTGGGTTCGGGCAATTCAGGATGTAATTGACGTATTGCCTTCACAACCAGCCAACCAATTGAATGCTGATCCAGGCACTACTGCATTTCAGCAGTTTCTTGCAGGAACAGGCTCAATGCTTTCCTGGTGGGGTGATGTGGGTTCGATGGCAAAAACCAGTGATGGCTCTGTAGTTGGTGATGTTGTTGGTTTCGATATCCTTCCGGGATCAGACGATGTTTATAATTCCCAAACTGGCAAATGGGATACCCTGCCCGGTGGTCCAAACTATGCTCCAAATATGGCCTACATAGGCTGGGGAGTATATGTCATGGCCCGTGTGGACAGTAATTCCAAAAAGCGTAAGGCCGCTTGGAGCGCTGCAGCCCACCTTGGCGGCAAAGACATTTCTCTCTGGGCTTCTGCTTACCCATCCGGTTTCCAACCTTATCGTAATAGTCACTTCAACATTGATGAATGGGTTAATGCTGGATATGACAGGGAATTTATCACTTCCTATTTGGAATCTGAGTCAAATTCCTACAACCATCCTAATGCTGCAATTGAGCCTCGTATTCCTGGGATTTTTCAGTACTACAGCGTTGCAGAAGATGAGTTGTCTAAAATATATGCCGGTAAGTTTGGTGCTCAGTCAGGCGCTGATAACATTGCGGCTGCCTGGGAGAAACTTACGGATCAGATAGGCAGGAAAAAGCAACTCGAGCTTTACCGAACCTCTCTCGGTTTGTCATAATAAAACACAAATCCAGAGACAATAGTTTGACCGGCGACTTGTTACTAAAGTCGTCGGTCTTGCTTGCTTTCAATGATTCTTTACTACGATTGCAAATTTATCGAATACACATCTGAATTAAATTAAGATGACATCGACTTACGTCCGCACGGATCATATCCCTGCTAAACGGAAAGCCCTCGGACAGGCAATGATCCTCATTGCTACTATTTTATTAGTTGCTCTTTTTCTCACACAAGTTTTACATAAAGCTGGCAGCATTTCTGCAGGATTTGAAAACTGGCGTCCTGTCCTTTATGCATACCTGATTTGGTCAATAGCTCTATGCTGGGGTATTACCCTGATCAAAGGCGAGCGCGGCCAACGTGCGCTTTTTGTTCTGCCTGCCTTTCTTTTCACAATTGCGATGGTGATTTTCCCTCTCATTTTTAGTGTATACATTTCTCTGCACGACTGGAATCTTAGCGCATTCGATGGACCAAAGTTCAACGGAGTTGATAATTTCATGGCTTTACTTGGAGACACCTATTACTGGAACTCCATGTTGAACATGCTCTTTTACTTAATTGCAATACTATTCGAATATGCAATAGCCTTCGGACTTGCCCTGTTACTAAACGCACAAATCGTAGCCAGAAAATTCTTCCGGGTAGTATTCCTGATGCCGTTAATGCTAAGTCCGGTTGCCGTTAGTTGGATGATTGGCAAGTCACTTATGGAGTTCCGTTTTGGCCCAGCGGCCGCTCTTGCACGACAATTAGGTTGGGAAAGTCCTGCATTCTTTTCAACACCGGAAATCGCACGCTTGAGCATAATGATCTTGGATGCATGGACTTTTATTCCGTTCATGATGATCATGTTACTCGCAGGATTGCAGGCATTGCCCTTGGAAGTCAATGAAGCCGCAAGAATTGATGGAGCTAACAACTGGCAGCATTTCTGGAAAATCACCTTCCCGCTAATGCTTCCCGTGAGTATAACGGCAACTGTAATACGGATTATTTTTAAATTGAAACTTGCGGACATCGTCATCACTGTCACTTCCGGAGGGCCCGGAGGCGCAACGGATACCGTTACCAGTTTTATTTTCCGGGAGTACCGAGACCGTTCAAATGTGGGATACGGAACAATGATGGCTGTCGTTTATCTTATTATTATCATCATACTTATGACGCTAATGTTAAAACTTATTGACCGCTGGATGCAAAAAGTTACATGAGTCAAAACAATTATTCTCCCGGCGTGAACCTTGTTGTCTATCGCATCCTGATTTATGGAGCACTATTGTTTTGGGCTTTTTTATGCTTGTTCCCCATTTATTGGACAATCACGACATCCTTCAAAACCGCAGTCAGTGTTACACAAGGTCATCTGATTCCATGGATTGACTTTACACCAAAATGGATTGGTTTTCGTTCACTGGGAATGTCTCCCGAAACTATTTTTCAGATTTCAACGGTTCGTGATGAGTTCCTGAAAAGGTTCGTTAACAGCGTCATAACTTCCACTAGTGCTTCAATATTAGCTGTTATGCTTGGTTCACTTGCTGCCTATGGACTCAGTCGTTTCCAATATAAGTTAGGATTTTTCAAAAATTCAGACATCTCGTTTTTCTTCCTGTCGCAGATGATCCTCCCACCGGTAGTCCTCGCATTACCGTTTCTGGTCCTTTACCGCGAGTTAGCATTGCTGGATACAACTATTGGTCTGGTTATGCTTTATGGACTTATGGTTCTACCAATAGTGATCTGGATAATGCGGGATCAATTCAGTACAATTCCGATTGAACTTGAAGAAGCGGGTTTAGTGGACGGCCTCAGTGTTTGGGGAGTATTCTTGCGGATCGTGTTGCCGATTTCCTTTCCGGGAATGGTCGCGGCTTTCATTCTCTGTCTTGTGTTGACCTGGAACGAATATTTTTTTGCAGCGCTCCTGACGAGTGCCGACGCAAAAACTTTACCGGTGATGGTGGCCAGTCAAACAGGATCACAAGGGATCAACTGGTGGTCCATGGCTGCACTTTCAACAGCGGCCATCGCGCCACTGGCAATTATTGGAATTTTCCTTGAAAGCTATATTGTAAAAGGTCTTTCAGCAGGCGCGGTTAAGTAATTTAATAGACTGAGAAAACGAAATGCGATTACATCCAAAAGATAATGTGGGCTTAGCCTTGACGAAAATAAAAGAGAACTGTTCTTTTGAAAACGTCATTGCACAAGAAAACATTCCAGCCGGTCATAAAATAGCTTTAGCCGAAATTCGAAAAGGGGACGCTGTCCGGAAATATAATCAAACCATTGGTTTTGCTTCTCAGAAAATTAACGTCGGAGATCATGTCCACACACATAATATTGAATTTCATTCATTTGAAAGATTTCCGGAAGTTGGTGTGTTTCAAAACAAAAATACCAAACCAGATAAAACTGCAAATTTTCAGGGCTACTTACGCTCAAACGGGAAAGTTGGTACCAGAAATTACATTGGGATACTTAGTACTGTAAACTGTTCAGCCACCATCTCACAAAGGATTGCAGCTTATTTCAAAAGCGAGTCTTATGGCGAATCTTTCAACGATATCATGGCGCCTTACCCGAGTGCAGATGGAGTCATTGCCCTGACCCACGATAGTGGTTGCGGAATGTCAATCGAAGGAGAGGGACTCGTTCTGCTTCAGCGAGTATTGACTGGTTATGCAGAACATCCAAATTTTGCAGGAATTTTAATCATCGGTTTGGGATGTGAAGTGAACCAGGTTTCCTCACTTCTCAAAAAATTTGAGCCAAAAGACAGACAACATATCCGTACACTTATTATTCAAGAAAATGGTGGAACAAGAAAAACAATTGAAAATGGAATCAAAATAGTACGAAAATTACTGGAGGGAACTAAAGACTTTCAAAGAGTAACCGTTTCGGCAAAACATCTATGTATCGGATTAGAATGCGGGGGGTCTGATGCTTACTCCGGAATTAGCGCAAATCCGGCTTTAGGTGCGGCAGCAGACTTGGTCGTAGAACACGGGGGTAGCGCAATTTTGAGTGAAACTCCGGAAATCTATGGTGCAGAACATTTGCTCATCCAAAGAGCAGTCACACCCGAGGTGGGGAACAAACTTATGGATTTAATCCATTGGTGGGAAAAATATGTGGCAATCTTTCAAGGCTCGCTCAACAACAATCCATCTCCAGGCAATAAAGCCGGCGGGATCAGTACAATCCTGGAAAAATCTTTGGGAGCCGTTGCAAAAGGTGGAACTTCGGCGTTAGTGGACGTGATTCAATATGCAGAGCAGATCAAAACAAAAGGTTTGGTTTTCATGGATTCGCCCGGTTATGACCCTGTTTCCGTCACAGGACAAGTTGCTTCCGGAGCAAATGTAGTTTGTTTCACAACTGGAAGAGGTTCTGTTTTTGGCTGTAAGCCAGTCCCCAGCCTCAAGCTGGCCACCAATTCTCTAATGTATAATCGAATGATTGAAGATATGGATTTAAACTGCGGAAAGATCATTGACGGAACAATGGATGTTCAGGAAATGGGTTCGATAATTTTTCAAAAGATTTTAGCAACTGCTTCAGGAGAATTAACTAAAAGTGAGGAATTTGGTTTTGGTGATTATGAATTTGCATCATGGAAAATTGGGGCTGTTATGTAGTTTAGAGTTTCAATCAAGACTTTTCAACTGGAAGCGGTCTACCATTTTTTAGCAATTAACCTTATATTAATTTAACATTTGAAGATAAAGGAATTTATGTCCGTAAGACTTAAAGGCAAAAAAACTCTGATAACTGCGGCCGGACAGGGCATAGGACGTTCCACTGTGCTTGCGTTTGCCCGCGAAGGCGCACATGTTTTGGCGACAGACATCGATCCGGAAAGCTTGGCTTCTCTCAAAACAGAACTTCCGGGAAGCGCAACAGACATCGAAACTCGTTTGCTAGATGTAACCAATCTCGAAGCAATTCGACAATTAGCTGAAGAAACAGGGTCCATCGACGTACTTTTTAACTGTGCAGGTTTTGTGCATCATGGTACAGTACTTGACTGTGAAGAAAACGACTGGGATTTCTCCTTCGATCTAAATGTGCGTTCGATGTACCTCATGATCCGGGCTTTCTTACCAGCGATGCTGGAATCCGGAGGTGGAAGTATTGTGAATATGTCTTCAGTTGCATCAAGTGTTAAAGGGTTACCGAACCGTTTCGTTTACGGTGCCAGCAAGGCGGCAGTGGTAGGTTTGACTAAATCTGTTGCTGCGGATTTTATAACTCAGGGCATTCGCTGTAATGCCATTTGTCCGGGAACCGTGGAATCCCCTTCTCTTCAACAAAGGATAAAAGCACAGGGCGGAAATTACGAAGATGTACTCTCGGCATTCATTGCGCGTCAACCAATCGGAAGAATTGGAACTCCAGAAGAAATTGCCGCCTTGGCAGTTTATCTGGCGTCAGATGAATCCTCCTACACGACCGGCGTAGCATGGAGCATCGACGGGGGTATGACTTGAAGATAACATGCTAACTAAACAATGGAACTGCTATGAAATTACTAAGATATGGAATGTCCGCCACCGGAGCTTCCGGCGGAAATGAAAAACCGGGGATGCTTGATGACACGGGAGTTCTGCGTGACCTTTCCGGAATGGTTGATGACATTGCAGGAGAAACGCTTCTTCCGGAAAACATCGAACGTCTGCGAAAAATAGATCCTGCGTCACTTCCGGAAGTTGCGGGCAATCCGCGCCTCGGACCTTGTGTGGGACAGGTCGGCAAATTCATTTGCATCGGCCTCAACTATGCTGATCACGCAAAAGAAGCAGGACTTAATGTTCCGCCTGAACCGATAATTTTTGCCAAGGCAAACAGTGCAATTTGCGGAGCAAACGATGACGTGGTCATTCCACGCAATTCGGTTAAAACTGATTGGGAAGTGGAACTCGGTGTCGTCATCGGCAAACCGGCCAAGTACGTTGATGAAAAATCGGCACTCGATCATGTCGCAGGCTACTGCGTGATCAATGATATTTCGGAACGTGAATTTCAAATTGAACGTTCCGGACAATGGATCAAGGGCAAAAGCTGTGACACTTTCGGCCCTATCGGTCCATGGTTGGTGACTCCGGACGAAGTAGGCGATCCGCAAAACCTGGACCTTTGGTTGGAAGTTGACGGTAATCGCTACCAGAACGGAAACACTAGAACGATGGTTTACGGTGTCGCTTTTCTGATCCATTATCTGAGCCAATTTTTTACTCTCCATCCCGGAGATATTATTTCCACAGGAACCCCGCCTGGAGTTGGGATGGGTCAAAAACCGGAACCGATCTACTTACGTTCCGGACAAAAAATGAAACTCGGTGTTGAAAAATTGGGAGTGCAGACTCAAAACCTAGTGGCAGATTTTTAGCACTGAAAAAATTAGGTTAATAAATCTCAGGTTTTGGTGTGTTTTAGAAAAATCTAGAAATGGCGTGACAGTAACGGCTGGTTCCGCTTTGAACTTGGTTCAAGGTAAAAGTATGTTCTTTCAAGGAAATCACTTCACTAACGGCTGACGCGCCAAGCGGTGACGAGTCCCACCAGCATCAGTGGAATGAAGGCGGCGAAACACCAGAACGCAACGTTTTGCGCAACCGCCACGCTGCTGTCCTCAGAAAAACCGGAGAAGTTTGCAATGATCCCACTAAGTGCCGATCCTAACGCCATTGACACCCGCAGAAACGTTGGGATGGAAGCCGATGCCTGGGTGCGCTCTGCTTCCGGAACGTTGTCGATGACACGTTTTGAGACAAAGCTCCAGGACATCCCAAAGCCCATACCCATGCCGGTAGCAAGCAGAGCGATTAACCATAACGGACCTGCGGGCATTGCATAGATCAAACCCAGCATTGAACTGCTCACGAAGACAGCTCCCAGCCGGATCAAAAGCGACTCAATTCGCTCACTGACACCGGACGTGCTGATCGCAACGACTGTCCAACCCAACGATTCCAAGGCAATGATGTAGCCTGCAATCAAAGGTTTTGCTCCAAAAATGATGTACATGAGAATTGGGCCATAGACCGTCAGCGAGATGGTTGCCATGAAGAGGGACGACATCATCAGCATACCGGAACCGGAAGCCGTACGGGGATTTAGAATCCCTTGTGGGAAAATACGGTTCTGGCTACCCGCATCCAGTTTCAGAAAAACCAGCAGCAGCAGTACACCTCCCACACATGTTACGCTGGCGAACCAAGTGGAGGTCATCACGCCTGCTTGACAGATCGCCAACACTGAAACACTTAAAAGACCAAGCCGGGCCAGAGGCAGCTTCTGGATTTGTTCCTTTTTAGATTTGAACTGCCGACTTAGGAGCGGTGGGGCCACCAGCACGACAACCAAGCCCTGTGCGGCAAACGCCCAAAACGCTCCACGCCAGTTTCCCGCTGCCACAAAATAACCACCGATCAACGGTCCACACAAGGAGGATACTCCCCAGACTCCGGCTATCACGGCAATGATCCGTACCCACAATTTTTTTGGAAACAAAGTGGATGCACCAATAAAGGCCAATGAAACCAAACCGCCACCTCCCATGCCCTGCAAGAGACGTCCGAAGATCATGGTTGTCATATCCGGGGCGTAACCGCTGGTGGCGCAGCCGAGAACATAGATAATTCCGGCGATGATTTGCGCTTTGGCAATCCCTGTGCGGAGTACCATCAAACCCGCGATGGCTCCTGTCACCACGGAGCCAAGCTGGTAGAGTGTGTAAGTCCAACTCAAATATGGCAACCCGCCGATGTCTTCCACAGCAACCGGCATCACTGTGGCCACCAGGGTGGAATCCGCCGCATAGAGCCATACCCCGAAACACAGCAGCAGCACGCGTGGCAGATGCCCTTCCTGAGTCAGTGTTGACCAGGGGACATGTTGGTTTTTTTCTTGTGTCATAACCGCTGTCCGGAGGATTTGCAGAAGATTGAACAACCTGCACAATCCATCCCGACACGGCATTGTTCTCCGCAACTGGGGTTATTCGAAATTTTCAAGAGCGGTCCAATGAATTGTGTCTCCTGATTTTCGCAGAAGACTTTCATGTGGAGTGCTTTGTTGCCAGAATCAGCACCGCATCCGCGACGTCTTCGGCAAGATTTGTGACCGCTCCAAGTTGTTTCAATATTCCTTTCAGTTGATACTTCCGCGCCAATTCAAATTTTTCATTCTCAAAAACAGCTTGCAGCAGTTTATATTCTATTTTATCAACCATGCTTTCCTGCCGACTGACTTCTTCCACATGCTGCCTAACTGCCCTCAAGTCTGAAAAAAGTGAGTCTGTGGCATTTGCCAAAGCTTGCACCGCATCATGAGTGTGAGATAACATATCTTTAAGAGGCAAAATAAAGTCTTCCGGAATCTCTGGTTTTTCGAGGACAATATCCGCAAGTGAATGCTTGAAACTGCTTGGCACTTTATCAAGTTTAGTCAAAAACCAGAGCAGATCATCCCTCGAATCCGGCATCAAAGACTCGTGAAGCAATGACATTTGAATTTGACGTCCAATATCATCCAATTCTTTTTCAATTTGACCAAGCTCCTCGTTACCTTGAGTTAAATCTTCTAAACTACCATCGAGAAAAGCCTTATATGCTTCTTGATAAAGATGTGCCATATCTTCAAGATAACGTAAAAGGCGTTGAATTTTTTCTTCTATTGCATACTGTTTTTTAAAAAACAAACTCAAAGGATTCATCTTTATCTCCGGTAAAATATTCTATATAAATAGGTCAGTTTCTGTTTAATTTTACGGTCATGTAACTTGTTCTTCAATCCTCCTCCACGGACCACCCATTCCGTGCTGATTTCCGCCAAAGCGTCTCCCAGTTGCCAAGGGAAGTTGTAGGTTTGTCCCTCCAAATTACTCAATGCATCCAGCTGTGCAGAAGAAAGTCCATTTTTGTCCATTTCCGCAATTTTTTCAGCCGTGACAACCATGTTTTTTTGTAAAGAGTACTCAACCACTTTCAGTCCTTGCGTACTGTTCAACATCACTTTTTCCTCAACTGAACGTACAACTTCGGCAGAACTCCGGAAAACGGTACCAGTTAATTCTTGTAGTCCGGACGTTTCAATTCCCTCTTTTTGAAACTTTTCGATGACACTTGCAGAGAGCAGATAAGTTGAATCACGCTGTACGGTTTGCTGGAAAACATTTTGCAGAAAATACAAACCAACAAAACAAAGCAAACATGAAATCCCTGGTGTGATAACCCAGCCTTTGACAATGCTGTAAACACGAGGCCACTGGATTTCCCTGCCGCCCTGGAGCATTCCAATTCCAATCACCGCACCAACCACAGCTTGAGAACTTGAAACTGGAACAAGCGGAATGGTTGGTAGAGACATGTTGGCCAGCAATTGTTCCAGTCTTTCAGAAGCAAAAAGGAAGAGCACAATCGAGTGTGACATCACGGCCACCCACGCAGCCAATGGAGTAAGTCTCATCAATTCTGAGCCAACTGTCATCATCACGCGTTTGGAATAGGTGAAGACGCCGACAGCAATCGCCAGTCCCCCCACTAAAAATAGTTGCTGCGCCGAAGAAATGCTAAAGCCCTGTCCAAACTGCATGTCCGGAAACGGAGCCACGGGAACAAAAACTCCCATCACGTTGGCAATATTATTTGCGCCCAAACTATAGGCACCAAAGGCTCCCGCCAAGATTAAAGCCACACGTGTATAACCGTCGAAACGTATCAACCCGACTCCCATTTTCCGTACAAAGAATTTGGACAAAGTAAACAAAATTGCTGCGATTACAGCGGACAACAATGGGCAAATTATCCAAGTCGAAAGAATTTTAAGTAAGGAAGAAATATCTGTATAGGAATCACTAAACAGGTTCCAGCCGATAATCGAGCCGATAATCGCCTGACTGGTTGAGACAGGAAGCCCTAATTTAGTCATCCAATAAACTGTCAAACCCGCGGCCAGAGCAGCCATAAAGGAGCCGCCTATGGCATTTACCACACCAAGTTTTCCCAAAGTTTGCGCCGCGCCTGTTCCGCTGACAAACGCACCGAGAACCACAAAAACACCGCAAATAATCGCCGCGGTTGTAAAACGAACCATACGGCTGCCGACTGCTGTACCGAAAACATTGGCCGCATCATTTGCGCCAAGTGACCAACCCAGAAAAAGGCCGCTGCTTAAAAAAATGAGAACTGTGGGATCAAGCAAAATGGAACTCTAAAATGAAAATTTTATAATAAATCAGGGTGTTATTGAATCATTATTCGTGCTAAACGGCAAGGCTAATCTGGAGCATGGCGAACGCAGAGCTTCAACCAAAGGTCTTCAATTTAACAAGATATGACGTGTCAGTTCAACGTTTTGAACTTCGCTGAAGACAGATTAGCTATTGAAAAGAAGATGGGAGAGCAGAATCAAAATGCTGTCCGCATTCCCAGTGCAAACTGCATTTCCAGTTTCCGATCATGAGGTAAATTCAGGGTGGCAATATCGAGTCCCAACAACCACACCGTGATTATGGGAGTTCCTGTGATCCAACTCCAACCCATGTGAACAATGTCTGAAGTGGCTTCCCCCAATTCAGTATCACCCTGACGAACTTTGGGCCACTGTATTTTCCGCAACGACAATGTCGCGCCTTTTCCGGATGGATTTACCCATTGATCGTGTACACCAATTTCAAATCCGGAACCGTTTTCACTCAAAAATAAATCTCCAACTCTGCTTTTCCAGCCGATAGTTTTTGCAGGAATGCTCAATGCCAATAGGTGAATATAACGTCCGGGGCCAGCCGGTTCATCATAAAGATGAAGTGACAATCCAAGTGCTCCGGTGCTGTAAGTGCTTCCTCTACTTCCAACTGTATGATAGACTTGTGCTTCCGGAAGTATGGGGAATGATGCGCCAAAAACCGGAGAATTTGCTGAAATTAAAAAAAGGATAAATAATAAATGTTTTGGAAATGACATCGTTTAATTTGATATAATTAGTTTTTAAAGCAGCGGAAAATACTTCCGTGAATCTTCCGGAAAAAGCTGAGACTACCAACTTTAACAAGTACAAACATACAACAAAATGGCACGCTATTCAAGTACACGTGGACAAGTTAAAAATCTTCTCTTTGAAGAAGCGGTAATGATGGGACTCGCGGATGATGGTGGTTTACTGGTTCCAAATGAAATTCCGCTTATACGAAACACACTTCCGGAATGGCGAGCATTAAGTTTTACAGAATTAAGTCTGGAAGTTATGCTGCTCTTTACGAGCGGCAGAATTCCACGGGATGAACTTAAAAAACTAATCGAGCGGAGCTTTGACACATTCCGTCATCCCGAAATCACACCTGTTAAATCGGTGGGGCAAATCCATATTTTGGAGTTGTTTCATGGACCGACTTTTGCTTTCAAGGACGTGGCTTTACAGTTTTTAGGAAACCTTTTTGAATTCTTTTTAAAGGAACGTAATCATCCTTTGAGAATTCTGGGAGCAACTTCCGGAGATACCGGCAGCGCTGCCATCCACGGTCTGCATGGGAAAAAAGGCGTGGATGTCTTTATGCTTCATCCGAAAGGACGGGTCAGCCCAATGCAGGAATTGCAAATGACCACAGTCCTTGATCCAAACATTCACAACTTGGCTATCGAAGGTACTTTTGACGACGCGCAAGCAATTGTGAAAAGGCTTTTCAATGACCAGGATTTTAAAAAAAATTATTATTTAGGTTCAGTCAATTCAATCAACTGGGCGCGCATTCTGGCTCAAATCGTTTACTATTTTTACGCATGGTTTCAGGTGTCAAAGGACGATTCGGAGTTGGTCAGTTTCGTGGTGCCTACCGGAAATTTTGGAAATGTACTGGCGGGATATTACGCCAAGCGCATGGGACTGCCCATAGACAAACTGGTAATCGGCACAAATGAAAATGACATTTTGCACCGCTTTTTCAGTAAAGGAGAATACCATCGAAGCGAACTCAAAGAAACATTCAGTCCGTCAATGGACATTCAAATTTCCAGTAATTTTGAGCGATATTTATTTGATCTTGCCGGAAACTCCACGGAACAACTTCAGCGTTGGATGAAAGATTTTGAACAAAGCGGAAAATTGACAATTGAGGGCGATCTCCTCAAAATTGCTCAAAACGACTTCGTTTCCGCAAGTGTAAATGACGAAGAAATAGTTGAAACGATCCGGAAATTTCATCAGCAAAACGGATATTTATTAGACCCGCACACAGCGGTCGGTGTCTGTGCTGCTGAAAAAATAAAAATCCGGACTCCGGTAATCTGCCTGGCCTGCGCGCATCCTGCGAAATTTGGTGAAACAATCCGGAAAGCTATGGGAAATGTACCGGAACTTCCGGATGAATTGGCCGTCTTGGAAAACCTGGAAACACATTGCAAAACCGTTCCGGCTGATCCGGAAAAAATTAAGGAAGTGATCCTTGAAACACTTGAAGCATAGAGTTTTTCATTATTTCTGATGCCGAAAATAAAAACCGGAAAATAAAAATTGAGTTCTGACAGACCACAAGCTGAAACGGAAATCCGTCAGCCGACCTACGATGAATTTAAAAAAATTCGTCCGGTATGGACGACCTCCCTGAGACGCGGAATCGAGTATGCCGTGTTTCGTTTTGGTTTGTTTTTGGGTAGGAAATTATCTCTTCCGCAGCTGCAAAAAATGGGACGTGGCGTAGGCAGTTTTGCCTATCGAGTGCTCCGGAAGGATCGCGGAATTGTTGAAAAACAGCTCGAACTTATTTTTCCGGAATTTGATGCTGAACAGCGGAATCAATGGACGCGGGAGTGTTTCGGACATTTTGGGCAAATGCTTTTTGAGTTTTTGAGCTTACCACAAATTGTTTTCAATGAAGCAAATTTACTTGAAGTGGAAAATGAAGAAGCGTTAACAAATGCAGTCCAGGCGGAAAAAGGTGTGATTCTGCTGGCCATGCATTCGGGTAATTGGGAATTGATTTCCGCATACGCAAAACGCTCCGGACTTAAGATGAACGCGGCAACAACCAATTTTCCGGATGCGCGCGTAAACGAACTGATTGAAAGTCAACGCGAACATGGAAACATGGAAATTCTGCGTCGTGGATCATCCACGGCAATCAGAAAATTACTGAGTTGTCTGCGCAACAAAGAGGTGCTGGTTTTGGCCATAGACCAAGACACAAACGTGCTCAGCACATGGGTTCCATTTTTTGGAATACCCGCAAAGACTCCTGTTGGCGCCGCAGTGTTTGCCTTAAAAACAGGTGCGTCTGTAGTGAGTTACAATGTGATTCGGCAGGCAAATGGAACTTTCAGAATGAGATTTGAAACGTTGGGAAATTTTGTCCGGCAACATCCTGAAATGGAACAGGATGTGTATGCAGTCACGAGGAAAATGAATCTGCATCTGGAACAGCGTATCCGCGAAAATCCGCAGCAATGGGCTTGGTTTCATCGTCGCTGGCGACACCGCCCTTCTGAAGAAGAGTTGCGTAAAATGAAAGCGCTGGAGCAGTACGTAATAGAGAGTTCTTCAAAACTGAATTAGAAATTATTAAATCCGAAAATTGAAATTTAAAACCTGAAAAAGAGAAGCAGAATAATGTCCGTCGTTGTTTCAAATAAGCAAAAGATACACTATGAACTTGCGGGTGATAAAGGCCCCTGGATGTTGTTGCATCCTCCACACATGATTCCAATGAGTGCCTGGAGGGAAAGTGGATATGTGAAACAACTGGAGGAGGATTTTCGGCTGGTGATGATTGAGCCCCTCGGTCAGGGGTTGAGCGATGCACCTGAGGATGCTTCACATTACACAATCACTTCACGAATACGTCACATCCTCGATATTTTACGGGAAGTGCAGGCCGATTATACATTTTTTTTGGGTGTAGGATTGGGCGCACAAGTCGGATTTCAAATGTCTAAAGAATTTCCACGTCGAATTCGTTCCCTGATTTCTGTCGGTGCGCAACCATATCAGGAACTTGAAGAAGCAAAATATTTGCAAGAAAAACTGAACCAAATACGCTCAGGAAATTTGAGGTCTTATCTACAGCAATGGCATTCTTTAGACCATTTATCCGCAAATCAGGAAGAGCTAATTCTGCAGGGCAACACGAAAGCTTACGCGCTTGGACTTGAAGCATCCATCAACTGGGAAGGTTTGGGGGACGACTTGACATCACTTGGAACCACGACTTTGCTGTTTACCGCCAAAGCAGAACCGCGATTTTTATCTGTCAGAGACGCAGGGAAACGGTTGCGTTATGGGCGCTATGTGATTCTTCCCAAAGTTCTGCACAGCCACGGCCTCTGGAGTTCCGAATTAATTATGAAACATCTACTGGAATTTACACGTCGGGACCGTTCAAACTAAAGCTCCTCAACAGATTATGCAATTTTTCCGCTGGTGTTTAATTTCAATTAGTTTTTTGCTGCTGAGCAGTTCGTTTCCGGTGCGTGCTTTGGCTAAAACTGCTCCGGCGCTGGCAGTACTTTCGCAACTGAAAGGTGAGGTGAAAGCTGGTCCCGCTAAAAAAATGACGGTGGGCTTCAGCGGAAAAATGCTCTGGAACAGGTACAGAGTCCGGACAGGGAAAAAAGCTGGCGTAACAATTTTTTTCAATGATGGTTCCGAAGTTCGTTTGTTCGGTTCAACAGAAATCACAATTGGCGCGAGAAAGAGTCACAACTCACGCTGGGTGCGTTATCGACTGGTGCTGCGTTCCGGCAGTTTTTGGGGAAATTTTGTACGTGGAAAAAATCCCGTGGAAATTGCTGGTGGAGGTTTGCGTTTGCAGCTCTCGGACGCATCACTGAGATTCACAAAGAAAAAAACAGGCAACAACATTTCGGTATCTTCCGGGATCGTCAAGGTTTTTAACAAAGTTTCATCGGTAAAATTACTCAAGGGACAACGACTTTATCATGTGCAAAGAACTGATTCTTTACGGCAAAAAGTGAGTTCCGTTCCGAATCAACTGAGACTCCGGATTGAACCTTCCGCTCCAGTTTTTTCCGCAAAGGAAGCTATCAAACTTAAGTTACACTTTCAGGTTGTACGCTTAGGAACAGATCGTACCGTGAATCGATCCGGACCAGTGCTTTTGAGCAGCGACTACTATAATTTGTCTCTTCCTGCTTCCATTAAACTTAATGCGAACGGCGAAGCAGAAACCAGCATAGAAGTAAAACCGCCTCGTCCGGACGACCGTACATTTGAAGGTTCAGTCACGTTTCGTGCAATAATTGATCAATATGGTTATGATGATTTGCAGGGTGGTTCATTCAAAGTGAAATTTAGAAACCCTTGAAAGTTCATGAACGCCGCAAACACATTGCGAAAAACAACGGCAGAAGAAAATATTCAGTCTTATAATCTTCCAGAGCACTAAAACCAAAAACAAATTCATCAAATGTTTGAAATAACAAACCTTGCAGTAGGTGCGTTAATTGGAGCTGGAATGGCCTGGATTCTTGAGCGCTGGGTTGGTTTTTTTTTGAAACAGCATGCCGCCACGGATCCGGAGGAGTATCCGCAAACAACCGCTGAGAATCATTTTAGACCTATTTCAAGCTGGTTTATTTTTGCTGGAATGTCGGTTGCGGCTGCCGTTCTTTGCGGGTGGAGACAGTGGAGTCCAGAACTATTGAATGACCTTGTTTTAGTAACAGCGCTAGTTGGAATTGCGTGGATTGACAGGAAGACACTGTTGATTGAAGGCCGGATGGTAGCTTTAGCGATGGCGCTAAGATTGCTTTGGCTCGCATTTTTTGCGCCTCACCAAATGCTTGATTCTCTGGCTGGATTGTTGATCGGAGCAGGGCTTCTTTATTTGATCGGTTTTTTGTATGAAACCTTCCGCCATCGTCAAGGTTTAGGTGAAGGAGATGCGGCCGTGCTTGGTTTGATCGGCATGTGGGTCGGCTGGCAGGGACTTGGAACAGTACTGCTGATTGCGGCTTTAAGCGGAATTTTAATCGGTGGAATTTCGTTACTTAGACAAAAAAAAGCCAATCAAAATATTCCGGATTTGCTGCAAACACAAATCCCTTTTGCGCCTTTTCTATGCCTTGGTGGATTGATAGTTTATTTTTTACAGGAAACCGGATTTAGCGGGATTGGCTTCGGATTTTGATTTTGATTATTCCAGAATCGTACTTTTATTCTGCAGTTCTTCACGAATCAAATCCTGCAGCATTGGTCGATATAATTTCCATAAGTTCTGCCCTAGTTCTGTGAGGTTGTGCCCTCTTCCGGAACAAGCCGGACATGACTTCCGCAAGTTAGTCTGAATGCTTCCCCATTCATCAAATCCTGCCTGAAATCCGCTGCCATCACACTTTACGCAGGGTCTTTTTAAATCTGAAATTAACATTTGCTTTCAAGTATTTTGTTAATATGTTAAGTTTGTTGCAGGAAACGCATGAATTGTGCCTTGATTTAACATAACTTTTCTTTTCATCACAAAGTGATTATACCTGATATCGGCATCAAAAAATTAGTTAAGGAAGGTTATTTGCCTGCCGGCTTGACAATTGGGCCTTCAAGTGTGGACTTAACACTTTCGGATTCTTTCAGTTGGCCGGAACCCGATAAGGACAAAATTATTCTGGGAGAAAGCGTGCCGCATAAACAAGTGCGAACAGACGAATTTGTTTTAGAACCAAATCATTTTGTGCTGGCCAGTACTGCAGAATCCATCCGTGTTCCACACGACATGGCGGCTTATGTGGAAGGTCGCTCGAGTATTGGACGTTTAGGATTACAGGTGCAAAACGCGGGTTTTATAGATGCCGGTTTTCATGGACAAATAACTTTGGAATTAGAAAATCAATCCGGATTTTCAATTGTTTTAAAAAAAGGTGTGCGGATTTGTCAGATTGTTTTTGTCCAAATGAGTCAGCCTGCGGAACAACCTTATTCCGGAAAATATAGCGGTCAAAGCGGTGCGACTCCAAGTCGTTTGGAAGTGGATCCGGAATTTTCATAAATTAATTTTTTCGTCAGAAAATCCATTCTGGCGATTGGTGCCTGAGCCACTTTGGTTCAAGTGTTTTTTAACAGCAGCCCAGAGGCTGAATTAAATGCAAGGAGATGTATGGAAAAGGTAAAATTCTTTGATACGACTCTCCGTGATGGAGAGCAATCCCCCGGATGTTCCATGTCAGCAGCAGAAAAGCTGACCCTTGCCAAGCAACTGGAACGCCTGGGCGTGAATACAATTGAAGCTGGATTTGCGGCATCGTCTCCGGGAGACTTTGAAAGTGTCCGGGATATCGGCCAGCAAATTCAAAACTCGACGATTGTCTCACTTTGTCGCGCCTCCAAAAACGATATCGATTCTGCGATTGAAGCTTTGAGAGGTGCCAATAATTGGGGCATTCACACTTTCATTTCTACTAGCGAACTGCACATGAAACATAAGCTGCAGATGGAACCGAAAGACGTCAAGGCGATGGCCGTTGCAGCTGTAGAAAGAGCAAAAAAAGCTACGGATAATGTAGAGTTCAGTCCCGAAGACGCAACTCGCAGTGATCCGGAATTTTTGGTGGAAGTGTTGTCGGAGACAGTACGTGCAGGTGCTACAATCCTGAACATTCCGGACACGGTTGGTTACACCACTCCGGATGAAATGTTTGACTTGATCACGCGTCTCCGGAA
>JAESQU010000125.1 GCA_016764995.1 SAR324 cluster bacterium
GCGTATATTTCAGCAGTGACAACATTTTGACGCCTTGAAAAATGGTTTCGGTCAAGGCATTCGCTTCTCCGGTGAGCAACTTAAAAAGTCCGGACAATGCGGTTTGGCTTAGTATATTTTCCGTACCATGACGCTGCAGAACATGCTGCATCTCATGCGCCAGTACTCCGGACAGTGCCTCCGCAGAACGGCTTTTCTCCAGCAGTCCCCGAAAAATCAAAATTTTTCCGCCCGGAAACGCAACCGCGTTAACCCACTCTGAATCGATTATTTCCAACTGAAATTCGTAATCGGAGTCTGGAGGAGCCAGACGCGAAATAAGTTTTTCCAAAGCATCTCGGCCTGCATCCGTTTCACAGATTACGCGGTTTGGCAATATTTCATCAATGACATATTTACCGAGCTGCTGTTCTATGGAAAGCGGAACAAAACGCGCGAACAATCCTGACGCCGACGGAATGCCCCAGTAAATTAGCGCCGGGAAAATGATTACTGCAAGCAGTGCGAGCAGGGGTGTAAAAAAGCGGTTTCTGTTTGACAAGTTTTTGCCAAATACCTTGCCGAATTCCGGATCATCCACAACCAGTGTTTCCGATGGGAATTCTCCATACTCAAGCCGTACCGGACCCTGCTGACGATCCTGCTGCATCCGGAAGTCCACCCTGTGCCAGAAACGCCCCGAACCGTCTTCGAACTTGATCCGCACACCCCGTGCGTCACTGCTGACAGTCACACTCCGGGGAGTCGGTGCGCGGCCGTCAAAATATTGTGCCTGCCATGTTTTTGACATTGCTACATTTCCACGTCAAAGAAATCCGCCATTCCCTCACCGGTCGCACCAGTCAATTTTGCTTCAGACTGTTTGATTTGCGCGAGATCTATTTTACCCTCCAGACTTAAGGTTCCGAGGTAGAACTTTTTGTAACGCACCACCGCCCAGGCTCGTCCGATACCAAGTGTGAGAATTACAAACAGCAAAAATATCAGTGATTCCCAGAGCCACTTTCCGCCGTAAAGAGTTGAATTTATCCGTGCTTCTCCATAAGCGGTATGGTTCCAAAAATAGCGCTGCAGATTTGCTCTTAACCAGAACAGATAGATGCCTAAAGTGAGAAGCGTCAGCAGCATTCCTTTGAGCCAGATGCGAAAAACTTCTTTGCCATGCCCATCATAACTGAAGGGCAGATTTCCGAAAGTGGTCTTTGTGGTCCAGTAAACCTGAAAACGGTTAAGATAAAAAGGATAATAAAAACCGAGGCTGAGCAGGGTCAGTAACCAGCCCCTGGAAATGAGGATAAGAGTCTCTTTGAAGGTTCCAAGAAAACGGAAACGAATTCCTCTCCACGAAGTCCGGCTCATGCGGTAACGTCTCGCTCCAACAGAAGCAATCACGATGAGCAGAAGGAAGAGCAAAAAATACAGGATCCCTGTCAGTCCCAGGAGCCAATCTTTTTGCATAACGGCTAGAATTCCTTCATAGGCAAAATCGAAAAGTGCTAATACAGCTAATGCCTTCAGCAGACCGATGAACATTTCGCCGCCGGTTCCATGAAATTGAAAATCGCTGTCGTGAATTCTGCTCGCACCGTAATAGTAACGTAGCTGTTTGGCTTTTGCCCAGGGATAGTAAATGCCTAAAGTCAACAAATTCAGCAGAAAATTATTGATCAGGATTCCAAACAGTTCTGCACCGTTTCCGGAAAACGAAAGCGGCAGGACTCCTTCAAGCGTGGTTTCCTCCTCAGTACTTTCGGCATCCGGAACAGGCTCATTTTCCGTAGTTTGCGGATTTAATGCTTCCTCCCTGTTCAGCACTTCATCAAATTGATTTTGCTTTTTGTCATCATCAGGCATAACAACGTTTTTTCTTCTCCAGGATATGATGAAGGCGATTCACCGTTTCGGTTTGAAGCTACATGATCACAAAAACAACTTGAGTGTTCCTCGCTTAAATAAGAACATTAGCATCCATGTGAATCATATTTTAGCAGTTTTTCGATTTAAGTACTCTTAATTAGTTTGCTTGAACACAAAACATCAAAGTCAATGCTTAGTAAAGATTCACAGATAATTTTATTAAAGATAAGTCATCTACCAAATATATCATTCCTTGGAGCCTAATTTTGCCCCCAGCTTCAGTCACCAAGCCTTCATTTGACGTTACTTGCGCGGTTCCCCGCACCGGACGTACTTTGCATAATTTTCTGCGCAAACTTAAAACTTTGAGCGCAGACAGTGAAGAAATTGATCAAATTTTAAAAGTCCTTTCAGACAGCAAACGCAGGAGTACTCCGGATTTGCAGGAGGCATTGAATTTTTTACAGGAAATTTCCACAGAAGCACCACCCTGTTTTTCAATTTCGGTAGATCGAAAAAGGAAATTACGTCCATATCGTTTGGGATTTCTTGGATATGAGTGGAAAATTGGAAAAACAAAAATCCGTGTAGAAGGCGAGGAACCGCACAATGGTTCATCGCTGATTAAGCTGGACGAGGTGGATTTTACAGTAGTCGGTCTCGATGAATTGCTTTCAATGACCCAACATTATTTGGGTGATCCAACCAATGTCACAAAATGGGGTATGTACAATTATCAACTGGACAAACCGACCAGTATTCGTGTAGCCGGTTCAGCAATGCTCACCAGTTACAATGATTTACTCTGCGGTGAGGTGCAGGATATGGTGGGGTTTTTTCTGATCTCAAAAAAAGGCGGAAGCGGCCGCAGTACTATTGATTTAGAGACGCTTTCCAAACACGGCCGCCATGTGTATGTAAAAGGCCGCTACAGCGGAATCGTGATGGCAGCATATCCGCAACTCCAGGTGGAGCCCGTGGAAGACGTGGAAGAAGCGGTGATGAATGGTGAAAAAGGAAGTGTTGGTTTGGAAATTGTGCAATCAGGCAACACCCTTAAATCCAAGGGATTGCTCCTGCACGGTGCTCCTTTGTTTCTTTCAGAAAGTCTCTATGTAGTGGATTATGACCGGTTTCAGCAAAATGCCGCACTCAGAAAGCTGGTGGAATCACTGAATCCAGTCGGCTATTTTGAAGACGAGCGCCTTGAAAATTTTTCGCGTTGGTATTTTGCGCTGGAACAAAATCTGGGAGAGTCCTGGGTTCAGCGTCCGCAGGTTGATGAGTTGTTTTGTAAAACAGAGGACATTGATTTAGGTTTACGTCCCTACCGCCTGCGTACGCGGAACTGGAAACCAGACGATCGTTACCTGCGTGAAGAGGCCATTGCTTTAGCTCAAAATTCACGACAAAAAGTTTTAAGGCATTATCAGGAATTACAACAACTTGATTGATTTTGAAAAAACCTGAAACGGGACTAAAGTATAATTTAACACAGAGTAGCAGAGACTACAGAGGATTGATTTTAAATAATTTTTTCTCTGATACTTTTGTGATGTTTTGGTTCGGGTTTCATAATTTATTCAAACTTTGAGTATTCGCTAAAGACATGAATTCAGCCCGTACATTGCTTTCTCTAAGAAATGAACCTTTTAGTGAACTGGTTGTCATAACTCCGTCATGGCTGACTCCTCGCATCGCCATGCACAAATGGGTTGCCTTGACGATGACTCCTGCTCCTTGAGGAGAGAGCTGATCACATATAAAGTTGGCAATATCACTGGTCAATTCTTCCTGCACTTGAGGACGCCTCGAAAAATAGTCCACTATTCTTGACAGTTTCGAAAGTCCGCAGAGTCTCTGGTCTGGAATGTATGCTACAGTTGCTTGACCATAAAACGGCAGCAAATGATGGGCACAAACTGATCTCACAGGAATGTGCTGCAGAACCACCATGCTTGGTTCATATTTTTCTCCAACCTGAAAAGTAGTCAGTGAAAATTTCTTTTCTCCAAGACCGGAACATAATTCGTCAACCCAGGCTTTTGCGGCACGTTCCGGAGTATGACGGAAATGTTCATTCTCTAAATCCACTCCCAAACCTTCAAGTAATAACTGAACTGCTTGACGTACTTTAACTTTATCCACTTTCTTGCTCCTCATGAATATCTGCTCTTTTCCAAAGCATGATGCATAATCTAAGTCATAATGATGGTAGCAGTAATGAGTATATCAGCAAGTTAATCTCTTCCCCAGAAAGCTTTTATGTTTTTATGGAATCGGAATCTTCTGAAATTACTTTGGGCTTTTTAACAGAAACAGTCTTGCATTCCGGATGACAAGAAAAACAATACTCACAACAAGAAAAACTTGCCAAATTTTCAGTAATTAATTAAAAAGGTAGGTATCTGTTTAAGTTAAGAAACTTCATACAGCCCGAGCATTTGCGGAATAGTTGTTTTTTTTGCAACGACCTCAATGCTTTTCGGAGGGGTGGGTGAGTGGCTTAAACCAGTACATTGCTAATGTGCCGTACGCGAAAGTGTACCGAGGGTTCGAATCCCTCCCCCTCCGCCAGAGAACTTTTCTTTACCTACCAGAATTAGCCCTTTTAACAATCCCCAATTAAATACAATACACGGATAATACACGTTTTTTTGACTGTATTGACCACTATTTAACTGTATCAGCTTTTTA
>JAESQU010000126.1 GCA_016764995.1 SAR324 cluster bacterium
ATACCGATCTTTGCCATTTCTTGAACGGTAATAGCATCCATTTCCTTCATTTTTAGCAAGCCAAACGGTTCCCAACCCACCGACATTTCGCGGCCCAGAAAAAAATTCCTGGTTACAGAAGTCAAGTGATTGAGAGCCAAATCCTGATAAACCGTGCCAATACCGACTAAGCTTGCATCCCTGGGAGAGTTAAAATGGACGGGATTCCCATCAACCTGAATTTCTCCGCTAGTCGCTTGATAAACACCAGAAATAATTTTGATGAGAGTAGATTTTCCGGCTCCGTTATCACCCAGAAGAGCATGAACCTCTCCGGAATGGACTTCCATGGAAACGCCGTAGAGCGCGGTGAAGTTGCCGAATTTCTTGGAAATGTTTTTGACCCGCATCACAGGTTTTGCCTGAATCATCACAAACCTCCGGTTAGACGTTTGCGGATATTTTCATTTGTCAATGCCGCAGTCAGGAGAATGAAACCCAGAAAAACACGATAGAATGAACCGTCAACATAAGGAATATAAAAGAAGGCTTCTCGGGCAATTCCAAAAATTACCGCACCAAGGACTATTCCTAAAACGGTACCAAATCCACCAGTTAAGACTATTCCTCCAATCACTGCCGCCGCAATGGCTTCCAGCTCTTTCAAATTTCCTTTGGCTGCATCCGAAGTGTTTGTTTCGAAAACCTGTGTTGCAGCAAAAATGGTCGCGCAAAACGCGGAGAAGATAAAAAGCGATATTTTAACTTTGTTTGTCGGTACTCCGTTGGCTTTTGCCGCATTCAAGTCACCGCCTGTTGAATAAATCCAGTTCCCTGCCTGAGTCTTGCTCAAGACAATATAAGCCAGAAAAGCAAGCACGCCCCAAACCAGCACGGATGAGTAAAGTCCTGGCGCAAACTGTTTTCCGTAATTGTTGACATTCCAGCCAATTTCATAAAACCAGTTAAATAGTCCTTCCAGAATATTCCCACCCAATAAATCTGCAGTTGGATTTAGAGAGGAAAGTGTTTCTACATATTCTTTGACAACATCCACTTCCCGGACTGGGTTCGGCGAAATCAAGACAATCTCAGCATTTTCTGCCACTCTTTCATGCAGTGTTTCCAAAAGTTTTGTATTTCCGCTTTCTTGAGCAAACCCTATATCACGATTCAAAGTTTCCAAAGTCTTTTGATGCAGCATGACTGATTTAAATTCTGCAACCGAGGCATTTGTAAAACTGACTCTTTGGCTGAAACCTTCAACCTCTTCAGGAGAGAGTGAGTTGTAAATTTTATGGATTACATCCTGAGGTAAAACGGCAACTTTGGCTCGTTCTATTTCTCCATATCCCGGAAGTTCCACCATATTTTTTGCGTCCGGAAGTCCAGAAACCTGAGTCGATCCGGATGTCTGATCCGGCGGTTTATTGAAAGCTCGGAAACAAACTTCCGTTAATCCCCTCAAAAAAAACAAAAACGAAAGCGAAACAATAAATGAGGCCATTCCTGTTTTGACTACTATATAACCGATCAACCAGCCAAAGAATAGAGTGAAACAGAGAGTTATTGCTAACGCCATCCATGGATCAACCTGAGTGATGCTGACTATTCTGACCCAATCCAAACCATAACCTTCTGCAGTATTACTTATTATTGGAACAGAAATATGAAAACCCCATTTCATAATAATGGCCATGCACATTCCAGAAAAACCGACCATTGAACCAATTGAGAGATCAAATTCTCCTGCAATGATCAGCAGTCCCGCTCCAAGCGCGATTATTCCCAACTGTGCAATGAGTCTGGTATTGTTCCGAATTCCAAGTGCGTTAAAACCTGCGCCTGCAAATGGATTATACGAATCCACGCTTTCAGGTATTGAAAAAAATCCCAGTGCCAGCAATAACAAAATCATGACTCCAAAAGGTCCTACTTCCGGATTCTGAAACAAGGCGAAGAACCAGTTTTTTTTGACCAGCCTGTCCGTCTCAGTTCTTTTTTCGGAGGATACGGATGCCGGAGATGAACTTTGATTTTCTTCAGGTGTTTCTGCCGGCAATGGATCTGTTTGATCGGACATCCTGTTCCTTTAGCGCTGGATAATTGTTTGAATGGAGTGGAGGAGCAAACCGTTTTACTCCTCCAGTATGGTAGGAAAATTTAACGGTTTATGCCAGCTTGTGATGCAACAGATGAAGCATTTGATTTGTCAACAAAACCTGGACCGGAAGGAATATTTGCTCCTGGTAGCAAGCCTGCATTCTGATTGTAGAGGTGCAGTACAATAATCGGTATGTAACCCTGCAATCGTTGTTGCTGGTCAATCGTGTACTGTACTTTGCCGCTGTTGATCAAATCCATAACTTCTGGAGATAAATCAAAGCAGGAAAGATGGATACTGGATCCAACTTCATCTACAGCTTTCGCTGCAGCCGCACAAACGTGAGGTCCTACTGCAAGCAGTGCGTCGATTGATGAATCAGCCTGCAACGCAGCAGCGGTACGGGACTGAATTTGTGCCACATCATTTGACACATCAATCATTTTTGTTTTAACTGAGGATGCATAACCATCACAACGGTCAACAAGAGCCGAGTTGAATGCTTCCTGATTCAAACACAATGCATTGGTTGCACCTTCCTTTTTGGCACGTTCACCTGCTTTTTGACCTGCCAATTTTTCTGGTTGGCCAACATGCATTAAGGCACCCAAACTGGCCGAAGATTCAAGTCCGGAATTCATGGTAATCACCGGAATTCCACTGTCCACTGCGGCTTTGATCGCAGGCCCCAAGGCAGCTGCGTCAGGCAAAGATATTACCATTCCATCAGGTTGAGTTGCCGCTGAATCAGCAATCAACTTCGCCATATCGGACATGTCTCCTGATGGTGCATAAAGATAATCAAATCTTGCACCTACCGCTCTTGCGGCATCTTCACCACCTTTTTGCACTACCGGCCAAAAAGGGTCTGTTCCCTGTGTATGGGTAATCATCACAAAGCGTTCAGCAAATGCTGATCCCGCCAAGACTACTACCCCTAACAGAGCCATTATTACTCGTTTATTCATTCTTATTCTCCAAGATGAATGATTGAAAAAATCAGTTCCGGAACACCCGAAACCTCCTCTCAAAAGAATGAAAAATATATTTCATCTCTTTTTAAGAATAGGTAACTATATTCTAAAATATTATAATGTAAAGCTTTTTTTTTGAGCGTCTTTTAAAAAAATTTACCTTCCAGTTAAAAAAGCAACCTGTCACGATTTTTTGGTTCCTCCTCTGATGTTTAAGTTTTCATTTCCATAAAGAGGATTTATATAGCCAAGAAAATTAACGTGAAATCTATTCTTGAGGAATAGGTCCGACAAGAAGAATTTAGATACGATATCGTTTTAACTCACTGTTTTTTACTGTTATTGAGTCTGACTTTACTCTTATCTCGCATAACCGAGTGAGCCTCAGATGAGCCGTCGTGGCTTGTGCCGAACCACAAGTCGAAGGGAAAGTCCGGTTCCCCGTAATTGCACTCGAAGTAGCGGTGATGCAGCTGATGGAAATACGAGGCGGCCGGAATTCTTACTTTTCCCATTACGATGAGCGACTCAAATCCAACGTGCCCCTGAGCCGGTGTGAACGCGGCATGCTGTGCATTCATAATCATATGGATTGGATGCGATGGTACGACCCAGTGAATCAGGATACAGCTGAAATAAATAATATGCTCAATCGGGTGCATCGCCAATCCGGACCACGGACCGATGTTGATGTTTTTGTGATGGAGGAAGTGCGCAGCTTTGTAGAGCGGTGGCCAATGCAGTAACCGATGGGTCCAGTAAAAGTGAAATAACCGCCACAGCTGTATGCTGCAGAGCAGTAGAACGAAGTAGACGGGATGCTGTATAGGATCGAGATACGGAATCAACCCGTTGGCATAGGCCCACATCATCAGCACCTCGTATGCAGTCCAGATCGTGCCTCCGCTAACGCAGCTCCAGAAAATGTTGTCGTGAAGCTGATTACTCCAGAGAAATTTGCGTTTGCCTTCCGCCATCCAGTCCGGCGTGTATTTGAACTTGAGACCTTGAGACTTGAGTGACCAAAGCCTGAGGTGCCACCCACCGGCCACGATCACAAGCATCACCTGATTTCGCACAAACATTTCAAGTATCCAGTCTGCCCGGAACTCAACACAACGGGACAAGGCTGGTTGGAAATAGAGCCACGTCAAAGTCGCGATAGCCATGTAGATGATGTTCCAGGGGAACAAGTAACCATTAAAACCAAATAGCCATTTGAAGACCTCGATAGGTTTCAACGGCCAGGCGAACAAGGGACTGGGAGGAGCAGTCCCACGATCGGGCTGCCAGAATCCCTTCTTGTCACGAAGCATACCGTCTATCAGTTCATTATTTACTGTATTCATCTCAGCCAAACGGCTCCTTCTTTGTATTTGGGAAGTGTGTTTAGCGTCTCCACCACTGTTAGAAAATACCAAATGGATCGACTCCATTTATTGGTTACAAACGTAATTCCGATAATATTTTTTGGGCTTGCGTAACCATCAAACGCGCATCGGAACTGATAACTACAAAATCAAAACCCAGCTCAATCATCCTTCGTGCAAACTCCGGAGTCAAAGTATAAATGCCTGCCCGTATGCCTTGTGATTGAGCGGTTTTCAAAATGGTTTCGATTGCTTCATTTAAAACCGGTTCTTCAAAATTTCCGGGGACATATCCCAGTGATAACCCCAAATCGCTTGGACCCACAAAGACCGCATCCAGACCTTTCACCGAAACAATATCCTCCAGATTGTCCAGTGCTTGTCTAGTTTCGATCATGGCAAAGGTCAGCACAGTTGAGTTCGCGTGTTGGGCATAATCCTCTCCGGCATACAGTACGGCACGACTCGGACCGAAACTCCGGGTTCCTTGTGGAGCGTATCGGCAATAAGAGACGAAGCGCTCTGCATCTTCACGCGTATTGATCATGGGGCAAATCACACCATAACTACCTGCGTCCAAAACCTTCATAATGATTCCCGCTTCCAGCCATGGAACTCGCACGAATGGAATTACATTGGTAGTAGAAATCGCAGTTAGCATTGGGACTAGCGCCGAAGCATCAACCAAACCGTGTTGCATATCAATGGTCAGTACATCCCAATCCTGATGTGCCATAATTTCCGCAGAAAAACCGCTTGGAATGGTCAGCCATCCTCCGATAACGGTTTGGCTTTTTTCCCATAATTCCTGAACCTTATTTACTCTCATACAATCTCCTTTTTAAATTGGTCCATCTGCTTTCCTAATTCCACAATCAGCGAAAGTGACAAACACATCAATGCACTCAAAACCAGTCCGCGAAATCCAAACACTTCTGTTTCTTTTACTTCAAGGCAAACATCCGCAAAGGCAGCCAATGGACTGAGAATACTGTCCGTTATCACAATCACCGGCACATTCCGTTCATGGACAACTTCAACCAGTTTTAAAACTTCGTTAGCGTAGGGAGAAAAACTGACCGCCAACAAAACATCACCCTCACGCACTGTTTTTCCCTGCTCGGCAAACATCCCTCCCAAACTGTCTAAAAGCACGTTCGGCACACCAAGATGACTCAAGGCATAAGTCAAATAAGCGGCAATCGGGAATGAACGTCGCTGAGCCGCAACATGTACAACATTGGCTTTTGACAAAAAC
>JAESQU010000127.1 GCA_016764995.1 SAR324 cluster bacterium
ACTTCAGGATTTGGGGATTCCGGAACTGCCTGCCCTCAAGAAAACAAAAGAAAAACCTGATACAAACGACTTGCAACGCAAAAAGATAGCACAACTGGCCGGAGAGGAATATAATCTGCACATTCGAACACAGATCATTCCTAAACTTGGAAGCTACCCTTCCGAGTTGTTTGTACGTATCCGCCTCACAATTGTTTCATCAGGTGAAATTATTGAATATGAAGTCATTAAAAGAAGTGGATTTTCTTCTTTCGATCAAGCTTCTGAGCTTGCAGTACGCAATGCGAATCTGGAACCTCTACCCCAGGCTTTGGCCGAGAATCCCCCTTACATCGTGCTGATTCGGATTGTGCCTCAAAACTAATAATTGGATCCTACCTTAGCTCATGCGCTTAGTCATAAATATCATTACACTGCGATTATATAGATTTTTCTTCGTTATTTGCTTCCTCTGTTTCACAACGTCAGTTCAAGCGCAAACGTACTCCAGCGAGGAGATTGTCATCAGCGGACTGGGTTTCGCCAGATTTGGTGTAACTTTGGTTCCGGAGAAAAGTTTTTCTGATCATCCGGACTCGCGTCGCTGGCTGAGGATAATAGACCGGAACCTTTGCTGGAGTGGTGTGTTTCTTGTAAAAAAATCACGATATAAAACTTGCCGGACAAATGGTGATGATCATCTTGACATGAAGATTCTGCTCAAACTGGAGCGCAGGGTTTCAGAATCAGGCACTTTAGTCTCAAAACATTTAATGCTGACAGTTGCTGATAACGATGGAGTGCCGCTGTTCCCCCTTGATTTGCTGTTACGCAAAAATCGTTTCCTGGAAGCTGAATTGATGGATTTGATAAATGATATGTCAGCCCAACTTACCGGACTTAAAGGAGTGCTGGGAAGCACCATCGCCTTCACACTCAAACAACCGAAACGACGTAAAATCATTGCAAGAATAAATACACACGGTAAAAAATTGGCGGCAATTTCAAAAAATTCGTCGATCAGTTTACTACCAAGTTGGAGCCCGAAAGGTGATGCAATTGTCTATACAACTCTCAGTCGCAGCGGCACTGCGATTATTTACAATGACTGTCTTAAGGTAGTCGGTTGCAATAATCGTCCTGTCCGGTTGTTACGTGCCAACACATCGGCTAGACTCATTTCAAAAAATTTTCTCAGTGTCAGCGGCGGGACTTGGTTTTCAAAAGGTCGTAAGCTTGTTGTTACTCTCAGCCGCGGGGGGAACACAGATTTGTATACTTTTGACCGGCAAAAAAGAAAGGAGGAACGCCTGACTACTCACCGGGCAATTGACACTGTTCCGGATTTGTCTCCGGATAATCAGCATCTGATCTTCGTCTCAGACCGTACGGGGCATGAACAAATTTTTTATTTGAAGATGGGTACAAAAATTCCGTTTCAACTCACTTTTGGTCGAGGGAGCAGCAGTGATCCTGTCTGGTCTCCGGATGGCACACTCATCGCGTATTCCAAAATTAGCAAGGGTCGTAGCCAAATCCACAGGATGGATCCTTTTACAGGTGAAGACCATTCACTCACAAGGGGTCGTTACAATTCGGAGCAACCTGCCTGGTCTCCGGATGGTCGTCAAATTGCTTTTGTTTCTTCTTCAACCGGAGTAGATAAATTATATATTATGTTTGTGGATGGAACGGGGAGGCGGCGCTTAACACGTACACCTAAAGATTTTGCGGAAGGCTCTCCCACTTGGACTGCAAGAAAATTTTGATGCAGATAAATAATTGGCAGACTGAACTGGATGCAAAAGCAATCCGGAAAGAAAAACAAAAAGCTAGAGAACTCCGGAAATCGCAATGGTGGAAAAACCGAAGAGCGATCAATATTTGTTATTATTGTGAAACACCCACTCCTGCACGTCAACTGACGATGGATCATATGGTGCCTTTAGCTCGTGGTGGTCGAAGCATTAAATCGAATTTGGTGCCTTGTTGCAAATCTTGTAATAATAAGAAAAAAAACTTATTGACCATAGAGTGGGTCGAATTCCTCGATCAAATCAGAAAAAAATAAGATCATTTTTTTTCACTAAAAAAATACTTGCCTTAACTTCTGAATTTCCAGCCTTTTATCTTTTTTTCATCCTCTTTTAGAATTTTTCAGCAATTATTAACTTTACAAATACTAAGTTTGCTGATAGCATAACCGCCATAATAAGTAAGGTTGTTTTTAGTTGATTGATGGCAAGCAAACATTGATTCTGAACTTATTCAAATTTTTCAAAATCAAAATACGATGGAAAACAAATTTAATCGACAAAGCAAGAGATTTGGCGTTGGCAGGAAAGTCAGAGCAAGAGGTGGTAGAAACTCAACCAAAGGCCTACCATCCAGTGAAGAAATTGAACTTGCAACACAAGCATTTCTAAAAAAAGGAGGCGAAATTGAACGGGTACTGCAGAATCCCGCTGCTTCTCAAAATGAAGTCTATCGAGCAAACCTCGAACCTGATTCCCGACTGGGAATGGGTACTTTGGTGGACGATTCATGGGACTGTTGGGAAAACAAGGACTATGAGACAAACCCTAGCGGATCAGCAATCTAATCGTTGAACTCATTCTTTAATATCTAAGCAAGTCTAAGCTCTTCTGATGTGTTACGCAGAAGTACGAGCTGCCTTTCTGCCTGAAAACTCGGCAAAATTGATTCAGTTGTTTTCGTTTTTTTACCACAGTTCATCATGGATATACTTTCCGCAGGCCTGACCTTGCTCCTCATCATGGATCCTCTGGGAAACATTCCCTTGTTCCTCTCCGTCTTAAAATCAGTTGATGATGAATCTCGAAAACGCTAAATTTTAATTCTTTTTCCTCTTTGATCTCCTTAGTTTTCTTTTTCTTTTTTCCATCTATCCCTTCTTTTTTCTGCTGCTGAGCCTACTGGCACAGTTTTTGTTGTATTTAATGAAGAACATTCGTTTATCCATTTAGGTTAAAGGTACGAGATTTAATTAAGAACCTTCTTGGCTCACGAAAAAGACAACAGACAATATGCAGAAACTATGTCACGTAATTTTTACTTTATAGCAATAATTGGAATTCTGTTTTTTTTCCAAAGTCAATCAATTGCTGAAACATCGTCAGCAGACTTCAAGATTATTGACGCAGAAGCACTCCCGCTTGCATCATTTTTGTTTGCTCAACGTGACCAAATGCGAATTGGTTGGTATAACAAGTTTGATCAGCAAGAGGTTAAAGACTTGCGACCTAACTCAAATCATCCGGTGGGCTCCTTATTTGTGCAACTTCGGCCACGAAAATACGAAGGGGAATATCAGCTGGCACTACGAGTATTAAGGGACGGTTCGCACCAGTTTTTACGCATACGTGAGTTTACGGACGGACAAGCGCTAAATCACAAACGTTATATTACCATTCCTTTTGAATTCCTGATTGGGGCAATTCAAGGAGAGGCCCTGCGCAAACTATTCCCTAATGATCGTGTTGAGTTTGGAGGATGGCGGCATCAAACGACTTATAGCTGGGAAACAGCGGAATTGATTGCGAAATCATTTACCAAATCCGGAAAACACACTTTTCAACAGGAAGTTTACAAACAAGGTGAAACATTAACCATTCCCTGGAACAATTTACGTTCCGATTTAGAACTGCAACCTTTAGCGGTGCGTAAGCCGCTCTTCATCAAAAAAGACGAATCCGGATTACGCTATGCCTTTTACCGAATTCAACCCGGCGACACCTTATATTCCTCCGTAGTAATCCGTTTCATTGGTGAAACAAAACATGTCGTGCGCAGTCAAAATGCCGGTGATTTATTGGTTTTGAACGGACTTTCCGATGCACACCAGTTGTCACAGGGTCAATTAATAAAAATTCCTTTGGAGTGGATCCGGACAGAATATTTACATGCGGTTCCTAGTATTTACCGAATTTCTGAAGATTCAAATGCAAAGGCAAAAGCGGCTTCTCCAGAGCGCCTACCATCAATTGACGTTGGCCTGCCTCAAGCAGACAAGCTTTACCAAATAAGCATCATTAGCCAACTCTAAAACAATGAAACTCAATTTTTTCATCTTCGCATTTGTACTTTCCGGGTTGATTGGCCTGACAGACGCTACATTTGCAAAATCTCCTAAAACTTCAAACTGGCAGAGTTTCTATTTAGAATATCAAAGTTCCGAAAACACAGAAATGCTGGTCGGCTGGAATGGTAAGCGGCTGGTTGTTAAACTCAAGCCTCAAGGCGGAGAAGGTGGTTACAGTTTGGCCAGAAGAGTTCTGGAACCAAAATACAGAAGCCTGAAAACTATTCGTAAATACAGCAAAACAAGTCGTCTATACAAAAATAGTTTCATAACTTTCCCGTTCAAGGTCATTAACAATAGAATCCGCAGTTCTGCGCTTAAAGCTGTGTTCTTCAAAGACAAAGCAGGCAACGACTATTGGAATCATAAAGTAATCTATTCTTGGGAAACTACCACCCTGATCGCGGGTTTGTTCACCAAAAAAGGAATCAAGGCAGGACATTTGGCGCGCTACAATAAAATGCGTAAAAATGGGAACATTCTCCGCAAAGGAGATGTAATCAAAATACCTTGGAAATGGATTAGTCCTGAATTGTCGCTTCGCCATGTTGCCGTGAAATCGCCTCTGAAACTTAAGCAAGACACTTCCGGTAAATATTATGCGCTTTATCGGATGAAACCAGGGGAAACACTTTACTCATCTGTCGTGATACGTTTTACTGGACGATTATTAAACGATGAGGTAAATCAGGTTGCGGACAAACTACTAAAATTAAATAATATTTCTGACGCAAAACTGATTCAGAATCGGCAAAAAATCAAAATTCCACTTGAGTGGTTGAGTGAAGAGTACCTTGGGAATCAATCCAAAGAAATGATTTCCGGAGAAGTTGCTGTTGACGAAAAAACTACCTCAAAGAAAAATAAAAAAAGCAAAGCATTAAAATCCGCTGTTGTAAAAAAGGAAACCAAACATAACAAAACAAAGCATAAAACAGTTGCCAAAAAATCAAACTCCAGACTTAAAAATAATGTACATAAGATTCATGTCATTCTCGACTCAGGACACGGAGGCGATGATCCCGGAACTTTAGGCGGTTCCCGAAAAAATAATGATCTGATTTATGAAGATGAAGTTGTTTATGATGTCAGCAGGCGTATGTCAATGCTGCTCAAAAAACAGGGTGTGATCGTACATCCCACTTTAACTGACCCAAACCAAAAAAACCCCGTACGTTATTTATCTCATCGGCATGACAGAGATGAACAACTATTAGTCACTCCGCGTTATTCAACAAGTAATTCGCGAATTGGAGTCAATATGCGAGTTTATCTTGTAAATCACATTTATAAAGAATTGAGGAAGAAAAAAGTTCCCTCAGAGAATATTTTGTTTATCAGCCTCCACGGCGACTCACTTCATTCATCGCTGAGTGGAGTTATGGTCTATTATCCTGATCATCGCTTGCGACGAGGCAGTTTCCGTTTGAAAAGCAAAATATATCGAAGAATCAAAGAATATAGTTCAAAATTAACATTTCAACCAAAGGACAATCGCTATTCAGAAAAACTGAGCAAATCTTTTGGAAAAATTATTATTGATGAATTTCGCAAATCAAAGCTGCGTACACATCGTGTTTCCTCTGCGGTCAGAGGATATTTGTATCGCAAAGGGAAAAAGACTCTTCCTGCGGTACTTCGTTACAGTAAGGTGCCTACATCTGTTTTGGTGGAAATCGCTAACCTAAATAATAAACGTGATCGACGAGATTTGCTAAAATCGAAAACACGTCAGCGAATAGCAATAGCAATTACAAATTCAGTTTATGCCCACTTCGGCCGCTTAAGCGGACTTGTCGCACAACGTTAAGTCCAATAAAATAATTATGTCTAAGATCACCTCCGTTGTTTTCGACCTTGGGAACGTCTTGATCGACTGGAATCCACGCTATCTTTACCGCAAAATATTTAAAACTGAAACAGAAGTTGAGTGGTTTTTGGAAAATGTATGTGATGATGCATGGAACACAAAACATGACGCCGGCCAGCCTTTTTCAAAAGGCATCTCTGAACTCTCCAGCTTACATCCGCAATATTCTGAAGAAATCCGAAATTGGTTTGATCGTTGTGAAGAAATGCTGGGTGGTCCTCTGGATGAGACAGTTGAAGTTTTAGCAGAGTTGAAAAAAAAACGGGTCCCGCTTTTCATTCTCAGTAACTGGTCTGCGGAAACTTATCCCAAAGCAGAAGCAATTTTTGATTTCCTGCACTGGTTTGATGGAAAAATCATTTCCGGTGAATCCGGAAAAATTAAACCTGATGCGGGCATCTACAAATTACTTTTAGAAACTTATGATTTGGTCCCGCAAAATACAGTTTTCATTGATGACAAACTTGCCAATGTTGAAGCTGCTCAGGACTCAGGTATTCACGGAATTCATTTCCAAAATGCTGCCTTGCTCCGGAACGATTTAGAGAAACTGGAGTTGCTCTGACTTGTATTTTCTACGCCACAAGTTGCGTTTTGCGTACATTTGAGCTATAATGTAAAGCATATCATTCCGATACTGGGACTGCAATCTACACTCTTTTTCTTCCGCAAAACTTGCGCAAACTTATTGTTTTAAGCTGTGTTTTTTTGATTCTTTCCGGCATACTGTTGGCATACCCCAGACTGTTCCCGTGGGCTGAAGAATCTTCAGCAACTTCCTTATTGCATATCTGGGCCGGTTTTTTCTTTTTGGTTATTTTTCCCATGTATTCCTGGGATCATATACGAGGACATGCGGATCGTCTCAGAGAACGATCTCTGGTAACGGCATCCGGGATCCTCCAGTTTTTTACCGGTTTAGGACTAATTATTTCCGGAATTCCATTACTGCTTTATGGTGCGGATGTTTTAGATTTTCCTCGTGAGATCCATTTGTTACTGACTTTTGTACTCGCCGGCAGTTTGATTTTGCATAAATTTTCCAGAAAATAAACGTCAGCTTATTTCCATTTTCATTCAACATTACTGCAATCACAATGTCTTCTTTAACTAATAAAATCATATTAATGGACACCACCGTGAGGGATGGTGAACAGACACAGGGCGTCTCATTCACACCTCCGGAAAAGTCAAATATTGTCAAAACCATGTTGAAACATTTGCGTGTTGATCGTATCGAAGTTACTTCAGCCAGGATTTCAGCAGGTGAGTTGGGATCGGTGCAAAAGATTACGGAGTGGGCAAAGGAAAATGGATTTTTGGATCGTATCGAAGTTTTGGGATTCATCGATCATAAACGGAGCGTGGACTGGATTAAAGAATCCGGCTGTACTGTAATGAATTTACTGACTAAAGGTAGCGAAAATCACTGCAAAAATCAACTCAAAAAAACTCTTAAACAACATGTTACTGATATCCGTCAAACTTTGAAATATGCGCATGTCAATGAGCTGAATGTGAATGTTTATCTTGAAGATTGGTCGAACGGATATCACAACAGCCCGAAATATGTTTTTGAAATGATGGCGGCACTTAAAGATGAAGGAATCAATCATTTCATGCTTCCAGATGCTCTTGGGGTATTGTCTCCGGATGAAGTTTTTTCCAGTATTTCAGATATGATCGAACGCTTTCCGTGGGCAACTTTTGATTTTCATCCGCACAACGATTACGGTCTTGGAGTTGCCAATGTAATGTATGCGGTCAAGGCAGGAGTGCGAAATATTCACTGCACAATGAACTGTCTTGGTGAACGCGCGGGAAATGCTTCACTTGCCGAAATCGCAGTCGTTCTGCATGACAAACTTGGCATGGAGCTTTCGATTGACGAATCACATCTATCACCGGTTAGTGAAATGGTAGAGAGCTTTTCCGGAAAAAGACTGGCTGACAATGCGCCGATTGTTGGAGAAAACGTTTTTACTCAAACCAGTGGAATTCATGCTGATGGAGACAAAAAGGCTAATTTGTACCACAACCCAATTGTGCCGGAACGTTTTGGGCGCAAAAGAAGCTATGCGCTTGGGAAAATGAGCGGTAAGGCCTCACTTGCAAAAAACTTGGAATTGTTGGGTATACAACTTGTTGATGAAAATTTAAAGAAAGTTCTCAAACGTGTTGTTGAACTCGGAGATACAAAAAAATCAATGACGGCGGCAGATTTACCGCTCATCATTACTGATGTGCTGGAAACAAGTGAAACCAAGCGAATTGAGCTGCTGAACTGCTCAATATCCAGTGGGCTTAACTTAAGGGCCACTGCCACAATACATCTTAAAATTGACACAAAAGAGTACCTTGAAGCAGGAAGTGGAAATGGCGGCTATGACGCGTTTATGAGTGCCATCAAAAAAATCTTGAAACGAATCCATCTTAAAGCACCGGAGCTAGTTGATTATCAAATCCGGATTCCGCGTGGAGGCAAAACTGATGCACTCACTGAAGCAATCATTACCTGGCAGGTGAACGGTAAACGTCTGCAAACCATTGGAATTGATTCCGATCAAGTTATTGCCGCGGTCAATTCAACACTCAAGATGCTCAACCTGCAACTCATGCAAAAAGAAGTTGCGGAGCAACAAGCTTAATGTGTTGAAATTATTTGGATTCAGTCCATGTACTGAGTGAGCGTCAATAACTTTTCCCATGCAGTAGCTTGTAAAATCATGAGTAGCTCAATTGCGAAGGCTAAACTGCACACCATTTATTTCCCTTTAACCGCAAACCCGGCCGGTTACCACCATTTGTTATTGGCTGAATGCGTTTTCCGGCAATTTCCTGAAACTCAGCTTGTTGAATTTTTACTTTCCAACGGCCTTCATCCTGATCCCCTCAAACGACGTCAAATCCCGCATGCAGAGTTGCGCCTGGAGATTTTAAGAAGTGCATTGGAAACATGGTCTGATGCTGAAAAATCAATACCTGCGCAAATTGCGGAAAATTGCGGGATTGCCCTCAAATTACAAAATAGTAATACCGCGATTTCTCGCAGAGAATTTACTGTCAATCGTCCGCTACGTCTTGCAGAACACATTCAAGCCTTCTCCGGATCAGAAAAAGTCCGTATAATAGCCGGGGCAGATTTGCTTGAGCGTATGCTCAATCCACAAATTTTCACAGATCAAGACTTGGTTGAAATCGAGCAGGGCTGTCACCTGCTACTTGCTCCTCGTAATGAAGTAGAAATAGAACCTGTTCTACAACTTTTAAAGCAAAAACGAGGAGTAACTTTAACTGTTACGCTCATAAAAACAGAGGTGTTTCCACAAAATTTGCAGAGATTTTTTTTGATTTCATCAACACTAATTCGCCGAGCAGCCCAAGCGGGACACGATCTTAAAACTTTTCTACCAGCGACTGCCGCCAGAGAAATTTTAAACTGAAGTTTATACGAAAGAAAAAAAAATCCATTTGAGATACCGTCTTCAAACTTAAATGAACTGCAACTCCGTTGTCATGAGCTGATGGAGCAATTGGAAGAATCGGCAAAAAGGCTGCATAAGATACTCGAACACCTAAAAACACACAAAAAACCACACCGCTTTTCTGTTGTGGAAACCAGTACAGGGGGCCAAATTGCGGAGGGGTTTACCAGCCTTTCTGGAGCTTCAAGGCATTTTATGGATGGCCGAATTCTCTACAGCCAAGAAGCTCAACGACAATTTTTGGGATGTGATTTATCAACAGACTCAAGCGTTTCCCAGACACGTGCCCAGCATCTTGCCGAAGCAATGCGAAAACAATCCGGAGCTGATTGGGCGCTGGCAGAAACAGGCATGGCCGGCCCGCCCACAAGTGAAAGGAGAAGCAAGAAAAATGGACAATGTCATCTTGGACTGGCATTATCATCAGAAGTCCGGTATAAGTGTCTGGAGTTTAATCCATTTCTGACGCGCAAAGAGCATCAATTACTGTTTGCTATTGAAGCCCTGAACTGGGCAGAATATGTGCTACAAAATTAAGACTACAATAATCAAATGAAAGAATTACTGCAAAAATTATTGGCTGCCAAAGAACTTAGCTTTGAAGAAGCACGAGAAATGATTCTTTGGATTATGAGTGAAGAAGCGGTTTCAGTTCAGGCAGCAGCTTTGTTAGCCTTGTTACAGGCCAAGGGTGTAACGGTTGATGAAATGGCAGGCGCTGCTCTGGCCATGCGGGAGCGTGCATCCGGAATTGCTGCGCCGGAAAATGCGATTGATACTTGCAGTACCGGAGGAAATGGAATCAGTACTTTTAACATTTCAACCTGCGCAGCAATTATCGCCGCCGCCGCTGGAGCAGTAGTTGCCAAACACGGAAATCGCAGCAATACACGTAAAAGTGGAAGCGCGGAAGCTCTTGAAGCTTTGGGCGTTAATATCGCGTTGAAATTAAACGCGGTCGAAAATTGCCTGAAAGAATTGGATATTTGTTTTTGTTACGCAATCAATCATCATCCCGCAATGCGCTTTGCCGGCCCCATACGCAAAGATTTGGGTGTGCCCACTATCTTCAATTTACTCGGCCCTCTTACCAATCCGGCTGGAGCAAAAAGCCAACTCATTGGTGTGCCTAATAAAGTATTAACTTTGAAAATCGCCCAAGTGCTTCAACGCCTCGGCAGTGCTCGAGTCTTAGTGGTTCATGGGCATGACGGACTTTGTGAATTGACCGTGACCTCGCCAACCTATGTGGCTGAGCTGCGTGACGGAAAAATTCTCGAGTATGAAGTAAATCCGCAAGAGTTGGGATTCAAAACCGGTAATTTGGACGAAATCCGGATTGACAGTCCGGAAGAAAGCGCACGGATAATTGAACGTATTTTTTCTGGCGCTGATCAAGGCACTGCACGTGATATGGCATTGATAAATGCGGCAGGTGCTTTATTCGTAGCTGGTCTTGTAAAGAATTTGAAAGAAGGAGTTGAGTTGGCGTCAAAAACCGTTGACAGTGGTAAGGCTGCGGAAAAAATGGAAAACTTAATAAAATTTACCCAAGCAGCTTAACGAGTTTCATAAAAAAACTGTTAAATTGCCTCCAAATATTTAGTGGTTTTTTGCATGAATGACATTTAAAAAGAAGATATTGAAGGATTATTCAAGGCTTCGTTGCTCCCGAATAACTTTCCACAGCCGTTCCGGTTCATCGCTGATGATTCCGCTTACGCCCCACTTAATCAGCTTTTCCATTCGTTTTTCATCATTGATCGTGTAAGGAAAAATTCGTAACCCGTCTGCTTTCAGCGTCTGAATCAAAGAGTGCGTAACAAGACTTTCATCGGGATGATAGGAATATGCTTTGTTTCGCTTACAAAGAGCAACCGCGAATTCCTCCGCAAGAGGAGATCCCTGTAGTGGAGCCATTCTGAGAGCAGTCGATTTCTTTTGCGCCCGATACCACCGCTGGATTCTCGCAAAAAATAAATGCTCAAAACTTGAAATAATCACTGAGTCTGTCATCCCAAGCTTTTCCACAAGTTTGCAGACCTGAATTTCAATTGAGTCAGGAGGAGCCGGAGCTTCAAAACTCTCCAGTTTTATTTCGATATTTACGGTAATTCTTCCTCTGATTTTCTGCAGTAACTCCTCCAACGTGGGGATATTTTCATTCCTAAATTCAGCACTAAACCAACTTCCAGCATCCAATTTTTTTAAATCAGACAGAGAGTGTTCTGACACTAGCCCTTTGCCGTCAGTGGTTCTATCCAGAGTTTCATCATGGATCACTACCGGAACTCGATCACTCGTCAGACAAACATCCAGTTCAATCATATCCGCCTCTACATCAATCGCCGCTTCAAAAGCAGCAAGAGTGTTTTCTGGAAATTTTCCACGGTATCCTCTGTGAGCCACAACCCATGGACGTTTTTTATGCTCTAATAAATTTATACTTTCCATAGGTTTGACACGTCAGCCAAGTTGGTATAAAATTGTGTATCATTATTATTCACAGAATACGTAGGTGTCAGCATATCGCTCCTGGCGAAAAACTCAATCCCAATCAAATTTTACATGTTTAAATTCAAAGATATACCGGATGACAATGATTTCAAGTTTGTAAATTACAGCTTAAGTCCCAGCGAGTTTTTTGAAAAACGCCGCACTTCCAAACGCCCCTATGTTTTCGATCTACGTAGTTCTGAGTCACATGAATTAGAGAATATTCCCGGATCACACAGTTTGCCCATCGAGCACTTTGAAACCTCCATCTATCAAATGCCTTTTGCCGGTGATATACTGCTATATGGAGGAGAAGATGGAGAGGTACATACTGCGGCAGAAATTCTTTATGACAACGGGTTTGACACTTTTAACTACACAGATTCCTATGAGGCTCTTTTCAACAGCATAGACGCTTCTTATTTGTCCATCACTGATCTCGCCCACAAGCAGATTAACAAAGAAATACAAAACTCTAAAACTCTAAACGGAGTGCAAATTATTATTGAGCCTACTGCTCCTTTGAAAGCAAATTATCGTCTCAAATTGGTTGATGTACCGCTGGATGAGAGTATTAAGTTCGAAGTCAGCGGAATTGAAATATTCACTGAACGAAAAACTGCTTCTTATCTTGAAGGAACTATTATTGAAATCAACGAAGAAGGTAACTTGGAAGCCAGAAATCCTCAGTTTTCAATCACTAAACTTAGTGGCTCGCTGGAAGAACAGATACAGCTCATGTTAGATGAACAAGTCAATCCGATGCTGGCCTCACACGGCGGGAATGTCATGCTGGAAGGAATCAAGGACAGCGCGGCTTATGTACGCTTTGGAGGGGGCTGCCAAGGCTGTAGCATGATCGACACCACTGTCAAACAAGGTGTAGAGGTAATGCTCATAGAGGCTATTCCGGAACTCTCCGGTGTTTATGATATCACCGATCATTCTGAAGGCGAATCACCATTCTACACAGATTAAGACTTCTGTGTACCATTTCTTGCAGGAATCTAATTTACCGTTAACCTTTTTAACATCTTCAGTAACACCTGCCTTTTCATGTCATCTTCATCACAAACAAATTCATTGGGCTCTGAAACTACCAGTATTGAGGATCAGGATGAGTTTTCACAGGTGGTCTGCGATGGGAGGAGTCTGCTTGAAAACAAAGTTGAATTTCAAACAGAAGAATGGGCTTGGACATGTGATCTGGATGATGGTGGAATTTTTGTCTTTAGCTATCTTTTGTATGACTACAAGCAAAAAGTCCTGAGCTTAGCCCGCTTAAAAGAAAGTGTCTATACGCTGAACCTATTGCGACACAAGATGCTTCCTGAGCAAGCTAAAACAGGATTATCCATGTTGGGAGAATTTCAGGTGATTTTCACGCTTTATGAAAGATTAAAACTTGAAGAAATGTCTTGGGGTGCTTGTGAGGATTATGTAAAAGAGCTAATTGAAGAGCATCGGCGATCCAACTAACTCTTCTCAGCCTTCTCCGTTCAGGCTTTTTGCCCGCTTGATGACTTCCAGGTTTTCAGAAACTTCAGCAGCAATTTTATCATTCAGTTTTTGTTCAGCACATTCCTGTGCATGTTTGATTGCATTACGTAATGTATGAACTTTTGAACTGCCGTGACAGATAATTACGACTCCGTTTACGCCAAGTAAAGGCGCCCCTCCAACTTCAGAATAATCCGCCCTTTTTCTCAACTGAGCGAAAGGGCCTTTCATCGCAAGGTATCCTAACTTTGAAAACCAGGAACTCTGTACTTCTTCACGTAGAATACTGCGCACAAAATCGAATGTTCCTTCTGCGACTTTAAGCGCGATATTGCCGATGAAGCCGTCACAGACCACCACATCCACTCTGTCTTTGAACATGGCCTTTCCCTCAATGTTACCTGCGAAATTCAGGGTACTCTGTTTCAGCAGATCAAAGGTTTCTTTCAGGTCCAGATAACCTTTACCCTCTTCCTCACCTACATTTAATAAAGCGACACGCGGGTTTTCCAAGTGCAGATACGTACGTGCGTAGGCATCACCCATTAAGGCAAACTGAAAAAGATAAAGGGGTTTGCAATCCGTGTTTGCGCCGACGTCCAGGAGTACGAAGGGATGATTACGGTGAACGGAGGGCATGAGCGTAGCAATTGCAGGACGCTCTATTCCTTCGACTGATTTGAGTATAAACTTTGCGGTTGCCATCGAGGCACCGGTATTTCCCGCGCTGACAACAGCTTCTGCTTCACCTGCTTTAACAAGATCAACGGCTACCCTGATCGATGAGTCTTTCTTTTGACGCAGTGCCGAGGCAGGAGATTCGTTCATTTCCACAATTTCAGTGGAATTAACAATGCGTAATTTTTGCTGATCGTAACTGTACTGCTTCAGCTCTTGCTTTATTTGAGCTTCTGCACCAACCAAAATAACTTCTATCCCAAAGTCATTTACGGCACGTACAGACGCTTCAACTTGAAAAGTTAAGGGACTGTCTCCCCCCATTGCGTCAACTGCAATTGCCATGCGTATTTCCGGTATGCTGTTGAGGAGTGAATGAGCAGAAAATTCAGCTCAAGATGCTTTAACTTCAACGACTTCAACACCCTTATAAAAACCACATTCAGGGCAAACTCGATGAGGCCGGATCAATGCGTGACAGTTGGTGCACTCTGAGAGTGCAGATTCTGTAATTTTGATATGTCCCCGTCTATGGTCACGTTGACTGCGCGAGGTTTTGCTTCTTGGTACGGCCATGGGTCGTCTGTGTTTGTGTTTAAATTAGTTATTAAATACTATCTCAAAGAATGCTTTTGCAGAATCATTTTTGACCTACAAATATATGTGGTTCAACTTTACTGCTGATACAAAACTAATGCAAATGAATCAGTTTTTTCTATTCTCTTCAGCCTTCCGCAGCTTGGATTTCTTCAAGAGTACGTGCCGTGGGGAGAGGATCTTTAGCTTCGTCGATAATTGGATACTCCTCACATTTTTCCTCGTTTAATGCAGTGTAACTTTCCCATTTCTCCGGAACATCCACGTCTGCGTAAATTGCTTCCACAGGACACTCTTCAACGCAGGCGTTGCAATCAATGCATGATTCAGGATTGATATACAACATAGTAGGCCCTTCGTGAAATGCTTCCACAGGACAGACTTCAACACAGTCAGTATATTTACAGTTATCACAGTTTGGAGTTACAGTATAAGTCATCGACAAGTCCTCAATTTAAATTCAGTCTGGAGTTTTTCACTCGTTTTAAGTTTATATTTGTATCAGTTAATGACAACCTTTTATATTTTCATATTAATAACATAATAACAAGTTTTTTTCAAAAACCACCTGCAATCAAATTATTACTCGTAACGCAAAGGATCTACGGGATTGATTCGAGCAGCTTTGGTTGCGGGATAAAGTGTCACTAAAATACAAATTGTGAATGAAGCTAAAGTTGCCAGCCCCACATCAAACCAGTCAATCAGAACAGGAATCCGGTTTCCGCCAGGATAAACTCCAGGAGGAATATCAATTATTTCAAATGTCATTAAGGCCCAGCAGATTGCCAGCCCCACCAATACTCCGCCGAAAGTTCCCAGCGAACCAATCACTAATCCCTGAAAAAAGAAAATTTTTCTGATACCTGAGTCTTTTGCACCGAGTGCCTTGAGAATCGCAATTTCACGGGATTTTTCCAAAACCAGCATAATCAGGGAACTGATAATATTGAATGCGGCCACAACGATGATAAGTGAGAGAATCAGAAACAGTCCAATTTTTTCAAGTTTCATCACCTGAAAGATACTTTTGTTTTCATCCGCCCAATTTCCAATAATATATTCCTCACTTAGTTCTCCCAGTTCATCCGCAATTTCCGGAGCATTTTCAGGATCATTGATTCGTATGCCCAAACCCGTAATCTGCTTTTGCATGCGGTAAATTTTTTGAAGAAGTCTGTAATCAACAAAAGCCAGCACTTCGTCATAACCGGAAATTCCTGATTCAAAAATACCGATTACCTCCAGTTTTTTAATTCGTGGAACATCGCCGATTGGTGTCATTCGCTGCTCAGAAGAAACCAATTTAACAGAATCTCCAACATCAACTTCCAGTTGCCGAGCCAATTTTGCGCCTAAAATAATTCCATCTTTGAGACGTTTTTTTCTTGATTCCGGATGTGAAAGTCGCTCCAGCAGTCTTGCTGATATTAGCTTTTGATCTTCCGGAGATGGCGAAAAGCCGTAAACTTCTTCCCGCAGATACGAGGCAATATTTGTAACATCCGCTTCCTGAAGGGGATCAATTCCACGCAGAAGTGCCCCTTTGGGTTTTTTGCGTCCTGTGAGCAAAGCTTGTTTAAAGATGTAGGGCGCAACTGCTTTTACTTCCGGATGCTCCGCCAAACGGTTTTGGAGTACGGAATAATTATTCATTGCGTCATCCCAGGCAAAAATCGTGATGTGCGGCAACGAACCCGTAACGGCGTCCCTCAAATTTGCGCGGAAACCATTCATCACAGATGTGGAAACAATGAGCGCGACCACACCTAAAGCCACTCCTCCAATCGAAATCCAGGTGATGACTGAAATCGAACGATCACGCCGAGGAGAAAAAAGATATCGTTTGCCGATGAAAGTTTCGTAGCCCATCAGTTATTTTTCAGTTTTTTTCGAACAATATCAGCAGTTGTTGCCAAAGCATCAGCTAGTTTTTCTGGTGCTTTAATACCGGCCTGCGCCATATTCGGTTTTCCGCCGCCTCGACCATCGGCAAGTTGTGCAACTGCATTAACCAATTCACCGGCCTTGAATCCACGTTTAATCAAGTCATCGGTAACAACACAAAGCAAAGTACTCTTGCCGGACATTGTTGCCGCCAACCAAACAACTGCGGAAGACATTTGTTCCTGAAGAGCCTGTCCGATGTTCCGCAGTGTGTCCGCGGAATCAACCTCAATTATTTTGGCCAAAACCAAAACGCCTTCAACATCTTCGGCTTGTCCAATCAATTCTGAAACTCCCGCTAGAGCGTTCTCACTACGCAATGCTTGAAGCTCTCTTTCTAATTGCCTCTTTTCGTCCGCAAGCTTTTCTACCATTCCCGGAACTTGCGCCTCCGGAACATTCATCAATTGGCGTAAGCTGCGTGCAATCCGTCCGTGTTCCTGATTCATCAATTCAGCTTGCCGTCCAGTCACCGCGACAATCCTGCGTACTCCGGATGCAATTGCCTCTTCCGAAAACAGCCTGAATTGACCGATTTGTCCGGTGGCTTTTACATGACATCCTCCGCATAGTTCTTCTGAAAAATCAGACACTTTCACTACACGCACGACATCTCCGTATTTTTCGCCGAACAAGGCGGTGATTCCGGAATCAAGCGCTTCCTGAAAAGGAGTCTCATAAATATCGGTGGGAATGTTTTCACGTATCACAGAGTTGACAATATTTTCAATTTCCTCCATTTGTCCCTCACTCACTTTTTCAAAATGCGTGAAGTCAAAACGCAGTATTTCCGGATTAACCAAAGAACCCGCCTGATTCACGTGCTCACCTAAAACCTGTCTTAAAGCCTCGTGCATCAAATGCGCGGCGGTATGATTATTGGTTGTTGATAAACGTAGTTTTTGATCAACCACGGCGGTCATTACAGAATCATCCGGAGTGAAATCCGAAAAATCATTTTTGTCACCGGAGCTTATTTCTTCACAAAAATGAATGATCGAATCGCCCTGTTTCTGGACATCAACCACGTTCCATTTTTTCCCATTTTGTTCGAGAGTTCCGTGATCACCGACTTGACCTCCGGATTCCGCGTAAAAAGGTGTACTGTCCAAAATGAACTGCCATTGTCCCTTTTCGTTGCGGGAGTGTCGGCGCAATTTTGATTCAGTCCGGAAGACATCATAGCCCACAAATTTCGAATCCGGACCTGCGGAAACTTCTGTCCACTCATCCAGTGTGGCCTTGAATTTTCCGGCATCACGGGCTCGTGTCCGCTGTTCCTCCATCAGTTTTTCAAAAGCGTTTTCATCCGTTCCAATTCCACGTTCATCACACATCAATCTAGTCAAATCTACCGGAAATCCATAAGTATCATAGAGCTTGAATGCATCTTCTCCGGAAAGTTCTTTTGCAGTTTTTGTTTCCGGCGTTGAGACCATTTTTTCAAATATTTCCAATCCACGATCAAGAGTCAGCCCAAAACTGGTTTCTTCTGCCTTAATTACATTTTGCACATGTTTTTGCTGTTTTTGTATTTCCGGAAAAGCATCACCCATTACATCTGCCAGTACAGGCACCAGTTTGTAAATAAACGGTTCGTGCATGTTCAGCACCCTTCCGTAACGTGTAGCACGCCGTAACATGCGTCGCAAAACATAACCCCGTCCTTCGTTTGAAGGAAACGCACCGTCTGCAATAGCAAAACTCAGTGAGCGTAAATGATCGGCAATCACACGAAATGCCACACCCACATCTCCGGGGGTATCTTTCTGTCCGGTGACTTCGCTGATACGCGCCAAAATCGGTGTGAAAAGATCGGTGCTGTAATTCGAATCTACATCCTGCAAAACACGACAAATTCGCTCCAATCCCATACCGGTGTCCACATGCTGTGCGGCAAGTGGCTCAAGGTGTCCATCCGGATAACGCTGATATTGAATGAAAACCAGATTCCACAATTCGACAAAACGCCAGCAGCCTTCAAGATTCACCGAGCAGTTGTGTTTTTCAGAAAGCGGACAGGTGCCTTCGCCTAAATCGATGTGCAGTTCAGAACACGGTCCACAAGGACCAACCTCGCCCATTTCCCAAAAATTATCCGCTTTGTCAAAACGTAAAACATGTTCCGGATTGATGTCGGTGCGAGTCCGCCAGAGATTTTCCGCGTCTTCGTCTGCTTCTACACCGTCTCCACCTTCAAAAACGGTGGCCCATAATTTATCTTTTGGCAGCTCCCAGACATCCGTCATTAATTCCCAGGCCCATTCAATTGCCTCTTTTTTAAAATAGTCTCCAAATGACCAGTTTCCGAGCATTTCAAAAAAAGTGTGGTGGTAATTATCATGTCCGACGTCTTCGAGATCATTGTGTTTTCCACTTGCACGAATACATTTTTGCGAGTTGGCCGCACGGTTATATTCACGGACACCGGTTCCCAAAAATACGTCCTTGAACTGCGCCATTCCGGAATTCGAAAAAAGCAAAGTTGGGTCATCATTTGGCACAACAGGAGCGCTGCGCACAAAACGGTGGCCACGGTCTTCAAAAAATGAGATGAACTCTTGTCGAATTTCTTTTGAGTTTTTCATTATCCGTTTTGCAGTGACAGTGATTGTTTTTAAGGAATAGATTTTCGAGGATGGAAGGTGGGGATGGATTTTGGTAAATCCATTTGTAACAGGCTGCCGCAGTGGGCAACCGGTTAAACATACTTAAAATCAACGAGCCATGAATTCGACGACAAGGTGATCTTCTACTTCTATTGGAATTTCCTCACGTTCCGGAATCTGCACCAGAGTACCGGAAAAGTTTTTGGTGTCACGCTGAATATAGCCCAATTTCTGTTCAAAGAAATTATACCAATCTTTGTATCTTTCAACTTTCTGGCTTTTCTCTCTCAGTTGGACGATATCTCCGGGACTTACTTGAAAACCGGGTTTATTGACTTTTTTCCCATTCACAGTCGAATGACAATGCACCACCATCTGGCGTGCCGCGCGTAATGTTCCGGCAAAACCCATGCGGTAAGTCATATTATCCAGTCGAGTTTCAAGTGTCTGCACAAGCGCGACGTTGGTTTGTTTACGGACTCGGGCCGCTTTTTCGTAATAACGTCGGAGTTGTTTGGAGCCAATTCCGTAAAAAGCTTTCAGCTTTTGAGTCTCTTTTAACTGCTGACCAAAGGGAGATATTTTAGATTGACGACTTGCTCCATGCTGCCCTGGACGATTAGGACGACGGCTCAACGTGAGTGCCGCACTTGGACTGCCAATCAGATTGACACCGAGCGCACGGCAAACTTTATGTTTGATGGTAGATTTTCCTGACATAATTTTTTTTCCGTTCAGATGGCACCTTTGGAGGACTATAGAATAATACAATGCTGAGAATTGATTCTCATAAATTTGCCCTCAATGAAAAATCATCAGGATGCCATCCCATAAAATGGGTCCGACCGATTATTCATGTTTCAATGAGAACATTGGAATAGACCCATGATTGTTGCTGAAAAATTGATTTTTGTCAATTGAAAATGAGCAGACTCCTGAAGTTTCTGCTCATCTCTTTTTGAAAAAAGACGAATGTTCTTGACAAAAACTCAAAGTATAATAGACTTCACTTTTTAAAATAATTAATTTTTTAGCAATCAAGCCTGCCTCACAAAGAATTTGTCAACTCAATCTCCAATTCTCCAAGTTGAAAATATAGCCACGCGGTTTCGTACGCAAGATGGCTTTGTGCACGCAGTCAACGGCATCAGTTTTGACTTGAAGAAAGGCGAATTGCTGGGTGTCGTCGGCGAAAGTGGTTCCGGAAAAAGTGTGACTATGATGTCACTGCTAAAGTTGCTGCCCATGCCGCCTGCAGAAATTGTTTCCGGTACAGCAAAATTTGAAGACCAGGACCTGATTCAGCTCAATACAAATCAATTGAGAAAAATTCGCGGTGGAAAAATCGGTTTCATTTTTCAGGATCCGATGACTTCACTCAATCCCGTTTTGACCATCGGTTATCAGTTGGCGGAACCGATGCGCGAACACTTGGGAATGAGCCGCAGAAAAGCACGAAAACGTTCCGCTGAACTGCTGGAACTGGTGGGAATTCCGCTGGCGGAAAGCCGCTTAAACGATTATCCTCATCAATTTTCTGGAGGAATGCGCCAGCGTGTTATGATTGCCATTGCCCTGGCTTGTGATCCAAAAGTGCTCATTGCCGATGAACCGACCACAGCCCTGGATGTAACCATTCAGGCTCAGATTCTGGATATAGTCAAACGGCTGCGCAAAGAGCTTGGCTTGGCCATTATCTGGATTACACACGATCTCGGTGTAGTTGCCGGATTGGCAGATCGTGTCGCGGTTATGTATGGTGGATTTATCGTTGAAGAGGCTCCGGTTGAAGAGCTCTTCGCGCATCCAAAACATCCCTACACACAGGGCTTACTGAAAACCCTGCCAAATCTTGAAGGAGAACGTTCTGAACGTTTGGAAACCATCATCGGCCAACCACCTGATCTTTACAACAAACCAGAGTCTTGTCCTTTCGCACCGCGTTGTACCCAAACCCTTGAACGTTGCAGAAAAGAAAATCCCAGCTTAATCAACAGAGGAAAAAACCACAAAGTGGCCTGTTGGTGGAATCCTGAATCTGGAGTGAAAGTATGAGCTCTAAGACACGTCCGGTTCTTTTGAAAGTCGAGGGGCTTACCAAACATTTTCCGATTACCAAAGGAATTTTCCGCCGTCAAGTTGGTGCGGTCAAAGCGGTTGATGGCATTTCCTTCGATATATTTGAGGGAGAAACCCTTGGTTTAGTTGGTGAAAGCGGATGCGGAAAATCGACAGCCGGCAGGGTAATCTTGCAACTCTATCCTGCAACGGCAGGAAAAGTGACTTTTAAGGGACGTGATTTGATGGCCCTCAGTAAAGAGGAACTTCGTAGGCAGCGCCCAAACATGCAGATGATTTTTCAGGATCCGCAAGACAGTCTTAATCCAAGAATGACTGTGGGGAGTATCATCAGCGAACCTCTTGTGGAACATGGAAAATTCAATGGCAAAGCACGCAGGGATCGTGTAGAACAATTGTTGGAATCTGTTGGAATGAATCGGGAATTCACCAACCGCTACCCCCATGAATTTTCCGGAGGGCAACGACAGAGAATCGGTATCGCACGCGCGCTTGCACTTAGTCCGGAATTCATCATCTGCGATGAACCGATTGCTGCACTGGATGTTTCAATTCAAGCACAGGTAATTAACCTTTTAGAGGATCTTCAGGAAGAATTTGGCCTGACTTATTTGTTCATCTCCCACG
>JAESQU010000128.1 GCA_016764995.1 SAR324 cluster bacterium
AACATCATGGACATATATTTCTCTGAACGGTACCGGAACAGGCATTTGTTCAATTTTTCTCGAATCCAGCTTGATCGAAACTCCCGTATCTTCAGAATCTTTAGGTAAATAAAAATTGGTACGCAACGTGTTTTCAATCAATTCATACAAGCCGCGTAACACTTCGTCATCGGTTACCTGTTTTACTTTTTCCAGAGATTCAAAAAACTCCTGTTTTTTCTGCGGAAGCAGAACTTCCCTTCGATATTTCAAATCTCCAAAAGAAGAATCAAGAGAAAAACGGCAGGCAAATGTCTCAAATAATACGCGTGAAGACTGAGGATGCCTGAGCAAAACAGCATTGATTGTTTCCCTGGTCAGAGGCGCGCTCAACTGCAAAGATAGATTACGATATAGCTGAAGCACGTTAATTTCTCGCCAGCCTAAATTTGCCAGCAAAGCAAGTCCGTTAAGTGGATCATTTTCCGTTTTATGCAGATACACCTGTTGAATTATTGCTCCCAACAAAGGTTTGAAACGTACCTCATCGATCTTAACTCCATCGTAACGAGTTACTCGAAAAGACTGGATAAAGCCCAGCGTTTTTTCATCATTTCCAATTCTTGTTGTCAATTGATCAATTACGTGCAACCCCAGATTTTGCAGGACAGGCATAATCCTTATCAAATGGATTTTTTCTTTGCTGTAAACATAAAGCAGTGAAATTGACTCTGTCAAAGGTGACGGAAGAGTAAATGGTTTTAAGTCGAATTGAATATTATCGTTTTCTTTCAGCAGTTCCATGTACTGAATATTTTCCAACGCTTCCAGTATTTCAACACGCGCTCGGTAATGAGAAGGCATCAGCGGAACATAACGCTCATAGAGTCTTGGACCTTCTTCTCCGGGATGCTGAACTCTGAGCAATTCACCCAATTGAGTTTCCCACGGTTTTATCAGTCCACTTATTTCTGTTTCAAGCTGAAGCAAATCAAAACTCGGCAAATCACTTTTGTCCTGCGGTTCATCCTGCAACTCAAATTCAAAATGCAAACGTGATTTCTCACTTCCACGAGCTTCGAACCATTCACAGTGCTGATGCGAAATTTTTGCTTTTAGAAAGGCCGCAGTTTGTTCAATCGCCACCTCAGTTAAAAGTGAGGCGGGCATCACAATCATCAATTTTAATATTCCGTAAACTCTCGTATTTATTTGAAAACAATGGATATTGTTTGGATTATTGACAGAAAGAAGACTATCACAAACTTGTATCAGTTCTTTCCTTGATGAACTGAATAAATCGAATTTTGGTGTTGCACTGAAAATCCGGACAACTTCGTTGTAGTCATAACTATTTTCGAGCATGTTCCGGTTTTCGAAAATATAACGCATTTTCTGGTGAATAAGTGGAGTCTCTATGTTTTTTACATGCAGAGAACTTCCTCTGAGAAGACCCAGAAAAACATGTTCAACCATTCCCAATTTTTCATCCGGAACACGGAGACTCAACATCATCAAGTTTTCGAAACGTAAAACTGGACTGTGGAAACGTATCCTGTCGAGTGCAAAAGGAAATTCTGAACGTCGACGTTTCCAAAGATGCTCAATTAGAACATTCATGAGATTGTTCGAAGAATTTAATAAAAATTCTGGAGTCAAAATTCCCTGTCCGGAGTTTTCAAGAGTTTTAATATAATCCGCAGAATCCGAATCTTTCAGTACAAATGTGATACTGCCCATTACGGTGAAATTGTCCAGTTTCAGCCAACCACAAAGTTTCGACCACTCACCTTTGGTATCAGCGGAAATCACACTCACAGAATCAATTTCTTTTTCCATTGATTCCAGGCGCCTTAACATATTTTGTCGATGATTCCGGACAAGTTGTACCGCCAACATATGTCCGGCAATTAAGGATTCAACATGTTTTAAAAAGGCAATATCAACATCTGCTTCAATTTCCAGATAGATATAGTCAAACATTTCCAATTTTTCCTCTGCTGAAATTACTTTTTCTATCTCCTTCTCGGCAGAAAGTACCACACCCATTATTGGATGAAGTTTGAGGTGAATCCGTAAATCCAATTTTCGCATCAGCGCCTCAACTGTGACGACAATGTAAGGCGCGTCAGGAGCAGAAATTTCAACTATTACACGACCGTTGAAGCGTGTTTCTTCCTGTGAATCAGAGGAAAATTTATAGGACTTAACCCGAACCATTCCACTCCGGCGAACAGCTTCCTGAAAAAACGAAAAGCGTTCTTTGATAAATTCATCCAACTCCGCCTCGCTGTATGTTTCACGCATCCGTTCAGACATACCACGCAAAAATTGAGAGGAAAACTGATTTAAAACAGAATTATCAGAATTATCCAGTTCTGAAGATTTCCCCTCTTGGAATCGTTTAATTTCACTCATAGGAGTTTGTAGAAATAGTGATTGAAATGAACCATACTTAACAAAGTCTGTCTAATTTTTTATCATCTAATTACCTGTTTCTGTCTTGAATTTACAAGATTAAACGCTGTTTTTACCGCAAATAATCAGTTAAGACACTTGCTAAAGGAACGACTGAGATTTTTAAGTAAAGTAAAATAGAGTTCTGCTCCCGGTTCAAGAGCGGCGCCTAAAGGATCAAGTATGCCTTTTTTCACGCTAGTTCCCGCGATGAGAGTCTGTACTAATTTTGGAGAAAACTGAGGTTCGCTGAAAATGCAACGGATTTTTTCTTTTTTGATGGTCTTGCGTACCTCCATCATTCTGCGGACACTCGTGCCATAGCCGATGTGTACCATCACCGAACCAATGATGTTGAGTTGATAGCGCCTTTCAAAATATTGATATGCATCATGAAAAACCATATAAGGGGTTTCAGAAACTTTAGTCATTTCTGCTTTCAACCTGCGGTCTAGGAGCTCAAGACGGAGTCCATATTTTTCACCATTTCTAAGGTAGGCTTGTGCGTTTTGAGGATCAATTGCAGTTAAAATTTCCACTACTTTACTAGTGATTATTTTTGCGTTTCGCGGGTCCAGCCAAATATGTGGATCCGCGCCGAAAGGTCTTTCGGTGTCATTTTCTCCAGCATGATCAAGATTTGTTTCGGATTCATTTCTCTTCCATTCTTTTCCTGAGCGTTGCGGCCATTTCTTAAGCCCAGGAGTTTCTTGCAGTGACACCAACTTTGCGTTGGTAGCCAGAGACTGAATAGGTTTTGCTAAAAATCCTTCCAGAATTTCACCGCCCCAAAAAACAAGGTCCGCCTTTTGCAGGTTCAAAGCATCGCTTGGCCTCAAAGAATATGTATGTGGTGAATTATTTGCTTTTAAAAGTAGCAGCGGCTCAGAAACACCTTGCATGACTCCAGAAACAAGTGAGTGAAATGCTTTGTTTGAAACCAAAACTTTCAGCTCTGTAGCAGCCTTGAGCTGAGTCAACCATACAAACAACAAAATTAAGATAAAGCAAAATCCAGTTTTCATTACTATACAGTTTTGCTTTGCAGCTTTGCTTTTAAGAGGAAAATGTGTTACAAATAATGCTAATTTTAAGATAACTCTGATTCACTCATTTGTCAATGTCAAGCGCCAGAGAAACAACTTCAGAATTTTCGCAAACTGAAGAAAAGAAACAAATTCTGCTTCAGACTCAAAATCTTTCCTTACTTGCAGGAGAGCGTGAGTTGCTCAGCAATATCTCGCTGACAGTTTCAACCGGAGAAATTGTGACTGTAATTGGACCAAATGGTGCGGGTAAAACCACTTTGCTTCGTGTACTGCTGGGTTTAATTGCACCTAGTTCTGGAAGTATTTTTAAAAAACCGAAACTCAGAATAGGCTACTTACCACAAAAAATTACTGTTGACCCCATTCTTCCACTTTCAGTCAGTCGAATTATGAGACTTACAGGAAATTATTCCAACCGGCAAATTTCGAATGCCCTTGAAGAAACCGGAGTTGGGTCTTTGAAAAACAAACCCGTATTTCAGCTATCTGGTGGAGAATTCCAGCGTGTAATGCTGGCACGCGCGCTATTGCGTAGTCCGGAACTACTGGTACTCGATGAACCTGTACAGAGTGTTGACTATATGGGAGAGTCTGAATTGTATAAACTGATTGGAAATCTGCGCAAAAGTCATGGTTGCGGTGTGTTGATGG
>JAESQU010000129.1 GCA_016764995.1 SAR324 cluster bacterium
GGCAGACGATTTAGCTGAAGACGTCCTTTACCGTTGCCTCAGCAAGGGCTTGTCATTCAAAATTACAATGGGCAATGTGTTGACGCTAACTCCACCACTGATAATAACCAAAACGCAAATTGATCTTTCATTGAGCATAATCGAGGAAAGTCTCAGTGAAGCGGAAGAGGCTTCCGGACTGGTTTAAATGCGAAAAAGCTTCCAAATAATATAAATAATTATTTTGGTTGTACTTTTCTAATAAATGCTGATACTATGCATGGCTCTTGTGAGGAAAACGAAAAAGAATCTATTTTCTTCACTTTCTTCAAAAACCCTCATGTAGGAGAAACATGAAGAAGTTCATTAATAACATAAGCCAACTCAGCCGGGGCATTCTCGGACTGGCGGTTGGACTGATGCTTGCCATTCCGGCGAGCGCCGAAACTCTCACTGTTTATACAGCAGTGGAAGCGGAAGATCTTAAACGTTACGCTGCTGCGTTCAACGAAGATCATCCGGACATCAAAATCCGCTGGGTGCGTGATTCCACCGGAATTGTCACAGCAAAATTGCTTGCTGAAAAGAACAACCCCAGAGCCGATATTATTTGGGGCTTGGCGGCAACCAGTTTGATGCTGCTCCAATCCGAAGGCATGTTGCAGCCTTATGCCCCGAAAGGTTTGGGGAAGCTGGATTCAAAATTTCGGGATTCCGCCAATCCACCGAGTTGGACAGGAATGGATGCGTGGATTGCCGCTGTTTGTGTGAACACGGTGGAAGCCAAGCGTTATAACCTGCCTACGCCAACTTCGTGGATGGACCTCACCGATCCTGTTTACAAGGGACACCTCGTTATGCCGAATCCGAATTCTTCCGGAACAGGATTCCTTGACGTCTCTTCATGGCTTCAGATTTTTGGAGAACGAGGAGGTTGGCAATTTATGGACAACTTGCACAAGAACATTGCCTGGTACACCCATTCCGGTTCAAAGCCCTGCAAACAAGCTGCTCGTGGTGAAACTCCGATTGGCATTTCATTTGCGTTTCGCGGAGCAAAATCCAAAGCCGCCGGTGCCCCTCTGGAAATCGTTTTGCCGAAAGAAGGAGTTGGCTGGGACATGGAAGCAACTGCCATCATGAAAGGCACCAAAAAACTTTCTGCCGCACAAACTCTGGCAGATTGGTCGATCACGAAAAAAGCAAATATACTTTACAATAAAGGCTATGCTGTGGTGGCCTATCCAGGAGTTGCCAAGCCGGTTAAGTATTTTCCTGCCGGAATTCAGGAGGCTATGATTGACAATGACTTTGAATTCGCTGCCGTGAATCGCAGGCGTATTTTGAAAGAGTGGCAAAAACGCTACGACGCAAAGTCAGAAGCTAAGTAATCTTGGTTTCAAACTTCCTTTTACCGGGGCGGACTTTATGTCCGGCCCGGATTCCTGAACATGTCTGAATCAAAACAAACCTATCTCAGTATTGAAAATCTCACCAAGCATTTTGGCGAGTTTGTCGCGGTTCGTGAACTTTCATTGGAAATTTACGATGGCGAATTCATCTGTTTTCTTGGACCATCCGGATGCGGAAAAACCACACTCTTGAGGGCCATCGCCGGACTCGATCCGCAATCTTCTGGAAGCATCACTCAAGCCGGAAAAAACATTTCTAACCTTCCTCCAGCGGAACGAGATTTCGGCATCGTTTTTCAATCCTATGCACTTTTTCCGAATCTGACGGTTTTCCAGAATATCGCCTATGGTTTGGAAAACCAGCGGCTGCCAAAAGCGGAAATTCGCAAACGTGTCACAGATTTGCTGGAATTAGTTGGTATGCCTGAACAGACTGCAAAGTATCCCGCACAACTTTCCGGAGGTGAACAACAACGTGTAGCTCTTTCCCGTGCACTGGCGACTTCTCCTGGATTGTTGCTGCTCGACGAACCTTTGAGCGCACTCGACGCGCGTGTCCGCGCAGCTTTGCGTCAGGAAATTCGTGCGCTGCATGATCGTCTTGGTGTGACCACGATTCTCGTAACGCACGATCAGGAAGAAGCGCTTTCGATGGCGGACCGGATTGTGGTGATGAATCACGGACGCATCGAACAGGTAGGAACTCCGGAAGAAATTTACAGCACTCCGGCTTCGCCTTTTGTGGCGGATTTTATCGGCGTGATGAATTTTATGTACGGAGAAATTTCCTCATCCGGAACGGTGCGTATCGGAAATAATTCTATAGAGTGTGAAACCGTAAACATTCCGGAGGGCCGCAAAGTTCGTCTGACCGTGCGTCCGGAGGATATTTTGTGTCGCGCTGATTCTGCTTCGGATCAATCTGTGAGTGCAAATTCGTTTTCGGTCAAAGTCGAATCTCTCGAATTTCTGGGTTCTTTTTGTCGGCTGATTTTGTCCGGTCCAGAAGGTTTTGGAAAATTGAAAGCGGATCTTTCCACCCAGCAAGTACATGATCTAAAGGTGATTCCGGATGTTACACTCACAGCCGAATTTCCTTCCCGCAACCTCCGGATTTTTCCGGAAAGCTCATGAGCTCTGTCGCTACTCTTCCTGCCTCCACCGCATCGGTTCGCATCCGGATTAGTAAGGATGATATCTTGCTGCGAACCGGATTGGTACTGCTCATCGGTTTGCTGTTACTTGCTGTAGTGTTTCCGCTTTATACTTTGCTTTCCAAAAGTTTTGAAGACAGGGACGGCGAATTTGTCGGGCTACAGAATTTTCGCGAATATTTTGAAACACCAGCACTTTTCACTTCAATCACAAACAGTTTGGGCGTAGCCATTTCTGTGGCTTTGATTGTACTGGTATTGGCTTTCGTTTACGCGTATGCGCTGACACGAACCAAAATGCCTTTCCGCGGACTCTTTCGTGGAATTGCACTGATCCCTATTCTTGCGCCTTCGTTACTGGCGGCGATTTCGTTAATTTACTGGTTTGGAAATCAAGGGGTACTCAAATCGTGGCTGTTCGGTGCTTCGATCTACGGACCAATCGGTGTCATCATGGCTTCGTGTTTTTGGGTTTTCCCTCATGCGCTGATGATTTTAATCACGGCACTCTCAACTGCGGATGCTCGCCTTTATGAAGCAGCCGAAGCCTTACGTACCCCAAAATGGCGTGTGTTCTGGACGGTCACGCTTCCGGGCGCAAAGTACGGAATTCTCAGTACAGGATTCATCGTGTTCACACTCGTCATCACCGATTTTGGTGTGCCCAAAGTAATCGGTGGTCGTTTCAATGTGTTGGCGACGGACGTTTACAAACAAGTTGTAGGACAGCAAAATTTTGAAATGGGCGCGGTTGTTTCACTGGTTTTGCTCTTGCCCGCCTTAGTTGCTTTCATTGCAGACCGCTGGGTGCAGCGCAAACAAGTCGCTATGCTTTCCGCGCGAGCCGTTCCTTTCCAGCCAAAATCAGATCCGCTGCGTGACCGGCTGCTTTTTGTGTTTTGCTCAATTATCGCGTTCATTTTCATTGCCATGCTGGCGATGGCAGCCTACGCCTCTTTCGTAACGTTCTGGCCCTACAATCTATCCCTTACTCTGAACAATTATGACTTTGATTTGATGGATGGAGGAGGCTGGGAAGCGTATTATAACTCAATTCGGCTGGCAATTTATTGCGCGGTCTTTGGTTCCGGATTGATTTTTTTAGGTAGTTATCTCGTTGAAAAAGCGAGAGGAGTCACGTGGTTGCGCACCATTTTACATCTTGGCGCAATGTTACCCCTCGCTGTACCCGGACTGGTTTTGGGAATCGCCTACATTTTCTTTTTCAATCATCCGGACAATCCACTCGGTTTCCTTTACGGTACAATGGGAATCCTGGTAATTTGCACAATTGTCCACTTTTACACCGTCAGCCACCTTACCTGCCTCACGGCACTCAAACAGCTTGATCCGGAATTTGAAGCGGTTTCACTCTCCTTGAAAACTCCTGTCTGGCGCACCTTTCGGAAAGTCAGTCTGCCTGTGTGTTTACCTTCGCTACTGGATGTTGCAAGCTATCTTTTTTTAAATGCCATGACTACGGTTTCCGCAGTGGTTTTCCTTTACTCGCCGGAAACAATGCTGGCCTCAGTTGCCGTTCTGAACATGGATGACGCGGGAGACATCGCACCCGCTGCGGCAATGGCTTTGATGATTGTTTACACTTCCGCCATCTTCAGGATGTTTCACTCACTGCTGGTCAGAACTCTCAATCGCCGAACTCAAGTCTGGCGGCAAAAATAAGATTTGCAACTACTTGCGGGCAGAGTTTGTTTTTTGTTTTGGAAGAGCGGAGTTTCGTCAAGTGACTTTGAGAACTTCTACCTTGAAAATCAAGTCCGCATTTGGCGGGATACCATTCGAGGAAGCACCGAGGATGCCGTAGGCGAGTCTGGCTGGAATTTTTATTTGCAGCTTTGTGCCTTGCCTCACGCCATCAAGCGCAATCTCCCAACCGTCAATCACACTACCTTTTCCTAAATCAAATTCAAAAGGTCGAAGCTTCGCGCGGCTGCTGTCAAACATGGTGAAGTCCTTTGCCAGCCAGCCTTCATAATGAACTTTGATATGACTGCCATTTTCCGTTTTTGTTCCATGGCCAGGACGTTCGACATAGACTTGTATTCCGGATCGGTCGGTTTTAAAAGCAACATCGAGGGCTAACTGAGGTCGCTTATTTATTTTTTTGGCTTGTTGCTGCGCTGCTGCGGATGTAGCAACTTTCATCTATCTACAAGTGAAGATGGAAGGAGATTGTGCTCCGAGGATCGTCATTTGGATTGGGGCTTTGTTGGCGCCTTGAGCCACGCCTTTGTTTACATCCAGGTATAAATTGATTGTCGTTCCTTGAAGGTGAAATTTTCCGGATTGAACTTCTGCTTTGCCTTCAAGTAAAATGGTTTGGGAAATTTCATCGAAACTGGCCCGGTCAGCTCTGGCAACACGTCCCGGTTGCTCAAAACACACGTTCTGTTCTGCCTGGATGGATTGTAATTCTTGTGACTCATTAAGTCGCAAAGTTATTTTTCCTGCATGAATATATAGCTTATCGGGTGAACGTTCCATTTCAACGTCACCTTCAAACATTGCCTGATGTTTGATGTTATCCAGTTCTGCGCGTGACGCAAGTAAAATCACTTTGCGTGGTTTAGAATTTGGTTGATTTTCATCTCCGGCTTGAAGAGTTTTGGACTCTGAATCCGACTTTCCACGATTTGTTACCAATTCACTCAAGTTTGCTTCAACCCGGATGCGGCCTTCCTTGCTCGTATCCTGACCTTCCAAGGTTGCATGTTGAAGCAGAAGATCCAAAAGTACTGTATCGCTACGTACCGTGCCTTGCGCAGCTTTCAACAAGACATTTCCCTGCAGCTGCAAAGTTTGCTGAGGTGTCCTTATTTTTTTTGTGTCAGAAGAATCAGCGTCAGCAGTCCGTTTTTCAAGACCTATTTGTGTGTAAATCGCAAAATCTGAGCGTGCTTCCCGATCCCATTGTTTGACTTGGACTCCACCTTCTCCGATCAACTTTTCGAAGCTGCTGTCTGCTCCCGCAACCAGGCGAAGTTTAGCAGTAGTTAATTCAATATTTTCCCGCGGAATAAATCCTTTTACGTTCCCCCGAAAAACGGCTTCGTTTTCATTAAGATCACTACTAAATTCATCTGCCTGAATTTTAATTTGCTCAGTTGAGGCATAACGTAAAAGGATTTCACGCTGTGTTGGAGCAAGAAATATCGGCAGTGCGTCAAGGAAATCAGTGCGGTTCAGATAGATTTTGTCCAAAAGTGGGGTAAACATAGCGGTGAGTGATTTTGTGAAACCCTCCCTTTGCAAGTGATCCAGAGTATTACGTGTGACTTTGAAGGCATTTGCAGGTGAAGCAAGGCTAACTCGACTCACGTTCCACGCTGGTTCAGTCGCAACAAAACTGAGTAGAAGCAGTACTACAGCAACTATTTTTAAGTATTTTTGCATATACATTTTAGAGTCAGCAGTTTCATTTTAAGTTGGCTGAAGTCCGGTTTGTGACTGTCGTTTTACATAAGCTGCTTCAATAAAAGAAGAAAACAGCGGATGTGGTTTAAGCGGTTTCGACTGTAACTCCGGATGATACTGACAGCCGATAAACCAGGGATGTTCAGGAAGTTCAATCGTTTCCACCAAGTCCCTTTCAGGATGCCGGCCGGAAATGGTCATTCCCGCATCTTCAAACTTGGGAACAAATTCGTTCATCACTTCATAACGATGCCGATGACGCTCTGAAATAGTAGTGTTATTATAAACTTTTGCAATCAAGGTTCCTTCTTTCAAGACTGTAGTTTGGCTTCCTAAACGCATTGTACCCCCTGTTTCCTCATGTCCTGCTTGTTCCGGCATCAGGTCAATCACATTTTCCGGATGATCAGGACGGTTCTCACCGGAATTAGCACCTTCAATTCCAACCACATTACGGGCAAATTCTACAATCGCCATTTGCATTCCAAGGCAAATTCCAAAAAATGGGATTTTATTTGTCCTCGCAATTTTGATGGCAGCAATTTTTCCTTCGGTACCACGTTCTCCAAATCCAGGTGCAACCAAAATTCCGTCCATTTTTTCCAATTGTTCAAATGCGTTTTCCGGCGTCAACAATTCGGAGTCAATATAGTGCAGTTTAACTTTCAGCCGGTTTGCGATTCCTCCATGAAAAAGCGCTTCGTTGAGGCTTTCATACGAATCCCTGTTTGCAACATATTTTCCGATAAAAGCAATGTCCACCTCATCATGCGGATTTTTATAATTTTCTATCAAATCAATCCACGGCTGCAGTTTAGGACTACCGGTCCACATTTGCAAATAGGTCATAATGGTGTTATCCAGTTCCTGCTGATGAAACATCATGGGCGCTTCATAAACCGATTCTACGTCAAGTCCATTTATCACAGAATTTTCCGGAACATTTGTGAACAGGGAAATTTTGCTGCGAACTTTATCGGGAAGCATTTCAGAAGTACGGCAGATGAGGATATCAGGTTGAATTCCGATTTCCCTGAGTTTGCCCACACTGTGTTGGGTGGGCTTGGTTTTCATTTCTGTTGTCTTCACGATTAAAGTCAGGTGAACAAACAAAGTGTTTTCTCTACCATGATCGTGCCTGTATTGACGTATTGCTTCAAGGAAAGGCAGGGACTCAATATCCCCAACTGTTCCGCCGATTTCCACGATACAAATATCGGCATTTGGCGCTGTTGCGGAATTAGGATCAGTGTCAGCTAATCTGGCAGCATCTGAAATTGCCTTTTTAATTTCATCAATCACATGCGGAATGACCTGCACAGTCGCGCCTAAATATTCACCGGCACGTTCTTTACGAATGACAGCATCGTAAATTTGACCGGTGGTACGGTTGTGTCTTCGGGTCAAAACGGCATTTGTGTAGCGCTCATAATGTCCCAAATCAAGATCAGTTTCCGCGCCATCCACTGTGACAAAAACCTCTCCATGCTGAAAAGGATTCATTGTTCCTGCATCTAAGTTGATGTATGGATCCAATTTCATCAGACTGATTGTTAAACCTCTTGATTCCAGTAGCGCCCCGATTGAAGCTGCGGCAATTCCTTTTCCAAGTCCGGAAACGACACCACCGGTAATAAAGATAAATTTTGTTTGCATGAATAAATATGGTTTCTTTTTGTAGGTTTACAATTTTAGCTAAAAAACAGTTGAACTTTAGTTTAGTAGTAAAGATTTCTCAAGTTAAATTCATGTGTTATTCTCCTGAAATATGAACAACCACATTTCGTATATTTCCACGAGTACGGTGTTCCCAGAGAAAAATCCCTTGCCAGGTTCCCAAAAGCAATTTACCTCCGGCAAGAGGAATCTGCTCCGAGGTCTTGGTCAACGCACTCCGGATGTGTGATGGCATATCGTCCGGACCCTCAGTCGTATGAGTATATCCTAAATCGTTTTCAGGAACCAGCTTTCCAAAAAAATATTCCAGATCTTGTTGAACATCCGGATCCGCGTTTTCCTGAATTACGAGACTTGCCGACGTGTGCCGGACGAACAAATTACAAAGTCCGGATGTTACTCCAGAAGCTTGTACCACTTCCCGTACTGCATGAGTTATTTCCCGGAGCCCTTTGCCGCGGGTTTTGATTTGTAGCACTTGCTGGAAATTCTTCATTACCTAGCTGTGGTTTTCAGGTTACCGGAAGTTCAATCGTAAAACAAACACCTCCGGAATCAAGATTTCGGAAGCGGGTAAAACCGTTATGATCTGAGATAGTTTGGCTGACGATGGTCAAACCAAGTCCGGTTCCATGTTCTTTTGTTGTCGTATATGGTTCAAAAAGATCGTCTGCTATTTCCGGAGAAATTCCGGTGCCGTTATCCTCTACATCCAGAAAGATGATGTTCAGATCAGGAACATGTCGGGTACGGATAATGATTTCACCTTGACGAAAAATACGTGAGAGCGCTCCTTTTTTTTCAATGGAACTGATTGCATTGTCCACCAAATTGATGATGACCCTCCGGATTTGTTCTGCGTCCAATGGCAGTTGCGGAAGTGCTTCGCTCAACTCCGTGGTCAGGGAAATCCTGGCCGGCATGTTTTCATGATAAAGCTGGAGAGTTTTCTTGATAATCTGGTTCAGATCATTCAACTGCGGATTTGATTCTGGAATTTTCGCAAAATTAGAAAACTCACTAACCATCTGTTTGAGATGTTGAACTTCATTTATGATAGTCTGAGTTGACTGCTGTAAGGCGACGTTATCCGAAACTTCTCCAGCATATTTCCGGTGAATACGCTCTGCGGAAAGTTGAATCGGCGTGAGCGGATTTTTAATTTCATGGGCAATACGTCGCGCCACTTCGCGCCATGCTCTGGCACGCTGAAGTCGTTGAATTTCCGTGATATTATTGTAAACGCAAACCATACCGGCAGACTCCCCCTCACTGTTTTGAAGCACAAGCAGTGTTGCTGAGACATGAATGGGACCCTCCTTTTTGTGAACAACCAGGTTACGGGAAATGGAGCGTCCTTTTTCCGTCTCAATTTGCACTACCATTTCTTCAAACATTTGCAGAGATTCCTGTTCCAGCACGTCCCGGTAGTGCTTGCTGCCTTCTGAACCATTTTTCAGTTGCAGCATTTGTTTGGCGGAATGATTTAATATTTCAACATGTCCATCCACGTCCAATGACATTACACCGGTGGTGATGTTTTCCAGTACAAGCTCCACAAAGCGAATTTGGCTTTGCAGTGTTTTGTGACTTTCCTGTAGATGTTTTGTTGTTTTATTAAGTGCAAGCTGATGCTCAAGTAAATCACGGCTCATCGAATTAAAAGACTTCATGAGTAGAGCAAAGTCTTTATCCAGAGGTCCGCGAAGTTTTACCTGAAAACCTAGCTCACCCTCCGATACACGTTGAGTAGCAAGTGCCAAATCTTCAATGGGCTGTACGAAGCCCCGTGCCAGATAGAAGGCCAACCAGGTGGCTACAAAAATTATGAAGAGAGTCATCAACAGAAAAATTATTAAAAAATATCCCCGAACTAAATCCTCAGATTCTGTCAAAAACTGATTGTTCTGATCCTGTTCGATTATTTCATTTATTGCACCTGAAATAAGAGGTGTTGCGGGAAAAAAAACTTCTAAATAATATTTTTTATTTTCAATTGAAATAGCTCGGATGTGACGGTAAAGGAGTCTTTCATCCAACTCTTCTGTGAACCAGACTTGTGCTTTTGATTTTATTTGATACCACTCGTTTAAGGTAGGACTGGCCCAATAGACTTGTGAAATCGCGTTTTGTAACCATTGCTGCAACAACTCTTGATCTTCAGAGTAAAGCGTCACATCCGCTTCAATTCTTGCCAACGGTCTCACTTTACTGAATTCTCCGCCACTCTTTTTTAAATGGCTTTCCCAAATCAAATTTTGGAGTTCCATGGTTTTCCGGAGATTGTTATGATAAGCCTCAGAAACATTTTGCGCACTGTGTATCATGGCTTCCTGCTGTCCTTTGAGCCAGGATTCCAAATTAGTGGCAATGAAGAAACTTGCAAAGAGATGAAAGCCCATTGCCGGCAAAGAGAGCACGATAAATGAAGTAATGAGTTTGGTTTTAAGATTGACGCCCAGAACGTGGCGACGACGCTCATAAGAAAGCTTGAGGAGGTTGCGGGCAATCATATAGAAAACGATTGCGAGCAGGACAATATTGATGTTGATTGCCACAAAAACCATCAACTGCGATCCCGATTGCTCTAAAACGGAAAAGCCGTGCTGCATACTGAACATGACCAGCACAATCAGTAACATCAATAAAACTACCACCACCAGCACCCTGTTACGGATGTTTGGATCAGTCGCAATTAATTCTTTGTAGTTCTTCCGTAATTTTTGGAAACGTGATTGCATTTTGGCGGCAGGTATCAGCAGACAGGTTTCAGAAAAAAGAGCTCAGGAATTCTTGAGTCCGGAACCATGTTGTATTTTCCCTTGCTTTATTGTGCCTGAATCGATTTGTAGTAGTCTTCTTTGTTTTTCTTGTTTTCAGTTTCAACAGTGTATTCCTCACTATGCTTGACCAGCAATTGATGTGCTTCAAAGCGTGGTCCTTGCATTTTACCCTCAACAACAACTCCTTGACCTTCACGGAACAAATCCGGTTTGACTCCGGCATAATAAACGGGAATGAATTTTTTACCATCTTCAGTGATGTTGAAAGACAGCTGAATAGCTTGTGCATTCCATTCAACACTGCCTTTTTGCACGAGTGCTCCGATACGAATTGTTTTGTTTTCAAACTTACCTGGACTTGCCAGGACTTCTTGAGGAGTATAAAAGAAAACAGTCATTTCCTGTAACCCCTGCACGGATAAAGCAGTTAACACAGCAAAAATTATTGCTCCTCCAATAACAAATTTAGTTCTCGTTTTCATTTATTATTCTGGTCTTGCGGACGAGTGGAAGATTCCGTATTTTTTTGTTCAAGTGCGTCAACTGCATGGCTTGCAATTTTCAAACGGCGCTTAGTCAAAAAAATGTAACAAACAAAAGTGCATAGCCAAATTCCGTATGCAGCCACTACATATTCTAATCCGATAAGCATTTAATCCTGTGTATCCGCAAGAAGTTGGTTGAGTCTGTCCGTACGTTTTTCAGTTTGGTAACGCAGGAGCAATAAGTAAATATAGAAAACCAGCATTACAATTATTGAAGCCACGAGAGGATAATATAATTCCGGTGAGATTGAAGGACTGGCTTGACCTGATTCAACCTTGAATAGAGTCGAAGGCTGATGCAAAGTACGCCACCATTCGACTGATTTATGAATAATTGGGATATCGAGGAAACCGATAATACCTAAAACTGAAGCCAGCCGTGCTTCTTTGTCTCTGTCATTGACAGACATCCGGAGCAGAAAATAGCCCATGAAAATTAAAAACAACAAGAGCGTTGTTGTCAAACGAGCGTCCCAAACCCAGTATGTTCCCCAAGTCGGTTTCCCCCAGATGGCACCGGTTAGCAGCACAAGCGCACAAAAAACCAAACCGACTTCCGCCGATGCTTTTGCTATTTGGTCAAAGACCAATTCACGTTTCCAAAGATAGGCGATGCTAAAAATAAATACCACAAAAAATGCCAGGTATGTAGTGATTACTGAAGGTACGTGAAGATACATTATTTTTTGCGGAAATCCCTGGCTTGCTTCTATCGGCAGCTTCAAAAAAATCCAAAGACCGCAACCGAGCAGACCTAAAAATGATACCCACTCTAAATAAAGCATTAATTTTTTCATACTATCCATCCAGCTTTTCCTTTAGCAGGCTGTTGATTACCGCGGGGTTGCCTTTACCGCGTGTTTGTTTCATCATTTGGCCCACAAAGAAACCGAGCACTTTTGTCTTGCCTGTACGAAATTGCTCGACTTGTTCCGGATTTGCGGCAAGCAACTCATCAGCAATCCGGCCCAGTTCTCCCTCATCGGATACTTGCTTCAAGCCTTTTTCTTCAATTATGACTTCAGGTGTTTTTCCTGAAGCAAGCATTTCCTCAAAAACAGTTTTTGCAATTTTATTGCTGATTTCACCGCTTTCAATAATTTTGGTTAAATCCGCAAGATGTTCCGGAGAGAGATCAATTTCACTGAGTAATTTTCCGGATTCATTCAGCACACGGGTCAAGTCACCGATTACCCAGTTACAGGCTATTTTGGGAGAAGCACCATGGCTAAGAATTTTTTCAAAATATGTTGAAATTTCTTTACCGGCAGAAAGCACTTCCGCATCATAAGCACTTAAACCATATTCTGCCATGAAGCGCTGCCGTTTTGCTTCAGGAAGTTCTGGCAGATTTTTACGAAACGTTTCCAGCAATTCCGGAGAAAGACGTACCAGCGGCAAATCCGGATCCGGGAAGTAGCGATACTCATCCGCCTCTTCTTTTGAGCGCATACTGAAGGTGACTTTGCGGTCGGTGTCCCAGAGTCGTGTTTCCTGAACAATCTTTTTTCCATCCAAAATTTCTTCACGCTGCCTTTGCGTTTCATAAGTAATTGCTTGCTTGACAAAACGGAATGAATTCAGATTTTTAGTTTCTGTACGAGTGCCAAATTCTTTCTGTCCTTGCGGTCTTATAGACACATTTGCATCACAACGTAAATGCCCTTTTTCCATATCACCGACGGAAACTCCAATTGTGGTAGCAATCGCATGAATTTTTTCCATGTAGACTTTGGCCTCTTCCGCAGAACGTACGTCAGGTTCACTCACAATTTCCAACAATGGCACTCCGGCGCGGTTCAAATCAACCAAACTTTCGGGGCTGTCGTCAGCATGAACCAGTTTTCCGGCATCTTCTTCCATGTGAA
>JAESQU010000130.1 GCA_016764995.1 SAR324 cluster bacterium
TCGCTGTCCAAATAAATTTCAACATTCTCCATTTGGCGAATTTGCTCAATCCGATAATCCCGCACACGCCCCCATGCGGCCAATCCCGGCAAGCGTGATTCTTGAGTAACCCGTCCGCCGAGTTCTTTCTTTTTTTCGGCGAGCGTAACTTGATAACCTCTTCGTCCCAAAGCACGGGCGCATTCCAATCCGGCAGGACCGCCGCCGACAATCAACACACTTTGGCTTGAGCCTTTGCGCTGAATTTTTTCCGGATGCCAGCGTTTGCGCCATTCTTCGCCCATCGTCGGATTTTGCGTACAACGAATCGGCGACATGGTCATGTCTGTGGAAACGCAGATATTGCAACCGATGCACTCCCGAATATCTTCCAAACGGTCTTCCGCAATTTTTTTCGACAAAAACGGATCGGCAATCGAAGGCCGTGCCGCCCCAATCAAATCCAGCACTCCGCGTCGGATTTGCGAAACCATCGCATCCGGAGAAGTGAAACGTCCCACGCCGACAACGGGTTTAGTGGTCAGTTGCTTAAATCCGGTTACGAAAGGCTCCTCGTGTCATTCTTCGCTAAAACGTGAGGTTTGCGAATCAATGTCCCAACTGCAAAGCGTCAAATCCCACAAATCCGGAAGTTCGCTAATTTCGCTGAAAAGTTCCAGCATTTCTTCGCGGTGAATGCCCTCCTCGCCAATCATCTCATCCACTCCGATCCGACAAGCCACCGCGCAAGTATCGCCGACTGCGTCTTTGGTGTCTTCAATGAGTTCAATTAGCAGCCGCGCCCTGTTTTTAAGGCTGCCGCCGTATTCATCTGTGCGCTGGTTGTAACGTCTGGAAAGAAAATGCTGCGGTGCTCCCAATCCGTGTGCGCCATAAACATAGACAATGTCAAATCCGGCCGCTTTGGATCGGAGGGCTGCGTTGCGGTGCCAACGGCGTAAGTTTGTAATATCACGCTTTGTCATCGCACGAGCCTGCACCGGATCGTTGCTGAAGGTTACGGTGGGTAAATCACTGGGGCCAAGCGGGACTTCCCGGGAATACAAATTCGGCCCGTTCATTCCGTTGTAAGCCAGTTCAATTCCGGCAAGTGCTCCGTGTATATGAACGGCGTTGGTGATTCTTGAAAGTACCGGCAAGTCTTTGTCGTCCCAAATTCTAAGTTCAATATAAGGCGCAATTTCAGAAGTGTGGTGAATTTCAACTTGTTCTGTGCAAACGACACCCCAGCCGCCTTCGGCCTTGATTGCCCGAAGTGCCACCATTCCGGACACATCACGGAAGCCCATTCCGTTGCAGTGAGGCACCTGATAAAACCTGTTCGGCGTCACAACCGGACCAATTTTTACCGGCTCAAACAGAATTTTGTAACGCTCGTCAACTTCCATATTTGGACTCAAATATATGGTTTTGCATGATTTTTTCTCTGGATGAATGAAAGTAAAAATTCAAACAGCAATTCTATAATCAAGAAGGTGAGGCGATTGATCCAAAAGTTCAAGTAGAACTTTTGTTGCACCTGTCGGCACACGTTTTCCCTGTTCCCATTGTCTGACAGAGGAGGGGCTGACATTCAACAATTCGGCAAATACAGTTTGGCTTAAATGAGTTTTTTTTCTAATTTTTTTAATTTCAATTGGGGTTATTAATACCTCTTTAATTTCAATGCCCAACGCATTAATTTCTCTTTTTGTGAACGAAGATTTCAACCCGGATTCAAGCATATCCTGAACTGTTGTACCAATTGCGCTTTTTACTGTATTCCTCATGCTGATTCCTCTGATTCCTCTAATTCAGCTAAAACTTTTTGTGAAATAGCCTGTTCCATTTGTTGAACATCCAAAGACAAAAGATCATTTCCTAATTTTTTAAACCATTTTGTAGTTAGCTTTTTCATAAAGCGCAATTATATCACATTGTGATATAATTAGTAAAATGTTTTTTCTAGCAAGAGGAACTTTAAGTACCCAATTTATCGGCCAAACATCCGTTACAAATCCCCTGGAACGCCATAAGACGGAGCGGATTCCGGATTGAGGGCACGGGTTACGTAAGCATCGAGTTGCGGTTGATATTCTTTCCATATTGTTTGCAAACGTGAAATCGGATTTTCATCCCAATCGACACGCAAATCGACGATGGGCCAGGACACCTCATGAACAACCTGTACTCCGGCAGAACGCACATCACCTGCTTCGCCTCCGGCTTCGATTCCGGCTTCGAGAGCCGAAATTAAACGTTGCGCGAGATGACCGGAACTGTTTTCAAAATTTGTGACCATGGCTTGTGGAACCTGCTCGTTGGCCAAAAGGTTGGCGGCTGCGGCGCATTGGTTTCCTCGCGCGGAGGCGTGTATTCCCAAAGCTTTTCCACCGGTATGAATTGCGGAATTTCCAGCGGAATCCAAAAGCACGAGTTGCCGCCATTCAATGTAAGCGGTTTCCGCGACAACTTGAGAAACTGCGTCGTTCGCACCAGACGTTCCGGTTTCGTTTGCTCCTTTTTCCAAAAGGTCGAGCATCCTCTGGCCCAATTCCGGATCGGTAACATTTTGTGTTAGTGCCGCACCAACTCCGGAACGGGTGAAAAGACAACGACTCGCCACGCAAATACTGGATGAAGTAACAGCGCCGCCGAGCATACCGGTTTCCGGACAGCGCCCGAGGATGGAAAGTGTCATTTCCCCTCCTCTTCCAATAGTAGTTCCGGCTCCGGAATCACGGCGATCACGTCAATTTCCAGCAGCCATTCCGGTTTTGCCAGTCCTGCCACTACCACTCCGGTTGACACCGGAAACACGCCTTTGAGCCACTTTCCGACTGTGCGGTAAACTGATTCTCGATCAGCCCTATCTGTCAGGTAAATCGTGACTTTGCAAATATGATCCAGACAACTTCCGGCTTCTTCTAAAAGTTGTTTAACATTTTTCATTGCCTGTTCGGTTTGTGCTTCAGGATTTCCGGGACCAATGAGCTTGCCGTCAAAATCGGTTCCCACCTGCCCCCGCAGGAAAAGCATGTTTCCGGCCTTCACAACTTGACACAAATCATTATCCAAATCCTGATCCGGATAAGTGTCTTTGGTGTTGAATTTTCGGATGCGGGTATGAACAGTCATGCTATTTCTCCTTGCTTGCCGGTTTTCCAGGCCTGCGAATCAGGGGCCACGTCCCTACAACTTTTCTCTCGTTCGGTCTCTGTTTGGATTTGTGAGGCATCACGGTAGGCGAGGTATTTGCGTTGGGTGGCGATGTGGTCGGCAATATGTTTTGCATCGTGCCAGACGCCCCAGATGAACGACGATCCCCGGCGTGACAACCACGGTAGCCCCAAAAAGTAGAGACCGGGCTCACTCGAAACACCACGCTGGTGCTTTGGTTTGCCGTTCACGTCAAAGGCATCGACTTTCAGCCAACTGAAATCGACGGTATATCCGGTGGCCCAGAGAATCGTGGTGACACCAGCTTCTGCCAAATCGAGTTCAAGCAGGGGATGGGTCAAGCATTCCGGATCCGGGAAAAAATTGCGGGCTTCAGGCTCTTCCGGCAGATCGAGACCGTTGCGGGCAACATAAGCATCAGCGGCAGCGAGCAGCGAGAGGTAATTCTCATCACCTTGTGCCACGTTGTCTGCAAGATCTCGATGAAATGTCGCCACACCGTCATCGAAACTTTTCGTCATCCCGACGAGCGTGATCCCCTGTTGGGCAAGGCTCCTAAAATCGACCGTATGTCCGCCACGGGTCCCACTCACAGCGATTGTCACATGTTCTTTACCTGCCTTTGGGGCTTCCGCATCCCATTCGCCGAAAACACCGAGCCACCAGCAATAGTCACGGTTGCGATAGGCGCGTGGAGGACGATCATGCGGTCCAACTGAGAGATAGACCTTCTTGCCAGCACGCTCCAATTCATCCGCGATTTGTACTCCCGACGACCCGGCACCCACCACGAGGACAGCACCATCGGGCAGTTGTTCCGGATTGCGGTACTCGGCGGAGTGAATCTGAGTCAGCTTCTCTTCTTGATGAGCAATCGGGGGGATGACGGAACGCTGAAAAGGTCCGGTTGCGACAACCACGCGCTCGGCCTGAATCACACCTGCGGATGTTTCAACCGAGAACCCCGACCGGTCAGCATTACGCACCACCTTCTTCACTTCAACTCCGGTACGGATAGGGGCGTTGATCTTCTCAGCATAGGCTTCAAAATAAGCCGCCACCTGCTCTTTCGTGGCAAAGGCATCGGGATCGAGATCAAATTCGAGACCAGGAAAGCGGTCATGCCAAGCCGGACCGTTGGCAACCAGCGAATCCCAACGACCCGTGCGCCAGGCCTCCGCGATCCGCTTGCGTTCCAGGACAAGGTGGGGAACCCCGTGCGTGCTCAAATGCTCGCTTATCGCCACCCCGGCTTGGCCCGCACCGACAACGAGCGTATCGGTTGTTTCTTCAATTGCCCCGTCCAGACGCTTTTGCACGGCGGCTTGATTCAGGTCGGTCATCACAGGCCTATTTTAATATTGTGAAGAAAATGCCCAACAATGTAAAAATCCATTTTTTTGAATTCTAAAGAATGAGTCCACAACATTAAGAAAATATACGGATAGTGTAAAATACTTTAAGCTGATAATGTTATTTTTTTGATTTTTCACAAAAACTTCCCGAAACGTACAGCAGTGTCTCCAGGAAGTTGTCGTCGTGAAGGCATGATGAGGACGCAGTTATCATAGGGAGTCTTTAGCGCTTCCTCACCATCGTAACCGATAATAGTTCCGGCTGACTGAATCACCTCAAGTCCAACGTATTTCTCAACGAATCGAAACGAATTTGTTAAGATCGTGTATGGACCGGAAACCTCAACAAACTTTTGTTGATCCGCTGGTTTAACCCGAAAGTGCGGAGCCGCTGTTTCTTCCGAAATCACGCCGAGCATGCTAAGAAATCTCCATGCCGCGATGATCGCCAACTCAGAACTGCTCACTTCCCAATGCTGTCCGCACTCAATCAACAAAGCATTTTTCGAACTTTCCGAAGCTGAAAAGCCTTCATAGTCGCGCATCCGCCTTCCCGCTTTGTGTCCGGAATCTGTCACAACCATTTTCGGAATTCCAAACTGCCGCGCAAACTCCCTTCCCTTTGCAAGTGGACCGGCCACTATCAACGGCAAGGTGGTGGTCTGCATTGAATGAATGTCCAGCAAAAAATCCACAGTGTCCACGATTGGATGAACCTCGCGCGCCCGTCTCAATTCGACGCTGTCGCGGTTTCCGCCCAACACATCTTTAGTCCAGAGACGGTTGAAGTCTTCGTCGATAAAACGTGAAAAGGTGGGGTTTTCCAGATCAAAGCTCAGGAACGCGGCAACGTTCATGAAGGCCAAAGTCAGCTTACCTTTAAGCGGGCGCACTTCGTTTTTCAAGAGATGCTCCACTGCGATGGCGCCGCATAACTCGTTTCCATGTACCACCGCGCTGATCATCACATGCGGCCCCGGTTTTCCGGAATCAAATTGATGGACGTATTCCACTCCGGTATTGCCGGTACGATAGGCGGAAATGTCCGGAGGCTTAAGCGAAACTGGATAGCTGAGATCGTCTTGAGTCGGCATGAAGTCTATTCAGGATTAGAGTACGGAGACACTATAACATTTCGAAATTTTTTTACCAGTTTTAAGCAATGGCGATTCAAGACTGCTTAAAAGCGGAATGGCGCTAAATCCTGAAGACGCAGTGCACGTCCCGGACGATCGCCGGTGTGTTCACCGTCTTTCCAGACTATTCGACCGTTGACTATGACTTGCTCTATGCCCTGTGCGGGACGAATGGGGTCATCAAAAGTGGCGCTGTCCGTAATGGTGTCCGGATCAAAAATCACCAAATCCGCATAGTTTCCGGCCTTGAGTATACCCCGATCCTTGAGACCAAAACAGGCAGCCGGAAGAGATGTCATTTTGCGTACCGCCTCTTCCAGACTGAACAGCTTGACATCCCGGACATAATGTCCCAAAACTCGTGGGAAAGTGCCCCAAAGCCGCGGATGAGGATGCGCGTCTGAAGGCAATCCGTCCGAACCGATCATCGTGTTTGGAAAGGCCAGGATACGGCGTACATCTTCTTCGTCCATCATGAAAAAAATTCCACCTCCAGGACTGAGTGCTTTTACTGCTTCCTGCTCGCTTATCCCAAGTTCAGCTGCAATTTCAGAGAGTTCCCTTCCTGCAGCTTCAGGGAACGGTTCAGACCATGTTATCAACACCCTCTCTGACTGCAAATTACCGTGGGCTGAAAGAACTGTCGAACCTGCGGTGTAGCGATAAGCGTCAAGTCCAAGCGGCTGACCTTTACTAGCCTGATCGATCAAAGCGAGCGTTTCGGTTGAGCGTCCATGATTGGGTTGGCCACTGCATTTATGATGAGAAATGACCACAGGAATATCCGCTTCGGCTCCAATGGAAAAGGTTTCACGCAGTGACTCGCAAACCATTTCACCTTCGTCCCGCATGTGAGTTGTGTGCAAAGCCCCATGTTCATGAAGAGCATGTGCGAGTTCAATGATCTCCGAAGTCGGTGCAGCATTCGCCGGTGCATAGAAAAGTCCGGTACTCATTCCGCAAGCACCAGCTTCCAGAGAAGCCTCAAGCAATTTACGCATCTTCCGGATTTCTTCTGCTGTTGCCGGACGATCATACGAATCCATAACTGCTGCCCGGAGTGTGGTGTGTCCAACTTGGCAAATTGCGTTGAGTGAGGGAGGATTATCAGTTAATGTCTGAA
>JAESQU010000008.1 GCA_016764995.1 SAR324 cluster bacterium
AATCCGTAAAGCGCTTGGTGATGAGGTTACACTGTTGGTTGACGGAAATAGCTGTTACACTCCAGAAAAGGCGATTGAAGTTGGGCGAATGTTAGAAGAAAATGGAATCTGCCACTTTGAGGAACCGTGTCCATATTGGGAAATGGAGTGGACAAAACAGGTTACAGACGCGCTCAAGTTGGACGTGACCGGCGGTGAGCAGGATTGTGATTTGTCAACCTGGAAAAGAATGATTGAAATGAGGGCGGTTAATGTGGTTCAGCCGGATGTGTGTTACCTCGGAGGTCTGACACGCACCCTCAAGGTTGCGGAAATGGCGCGTCAGGCCGGACTTATCTGCACTCCGCATTCGGCAAATCTCTCTATGGTTACGGTTTTTACACTGCACCTGATGGGTGCCTTGGAAAACGCAGGGCCTTATGTGGAGTTTTCCATCGAAGGCGCGGATTATTATCCGTGGCAGTACAACATTTACGAGCCAGCCTTAGTTGCTGAAAATGGAAAAGTACAGATTTCCGACGCACCGGGCTGGGGAGTTGAGATCAATCCGGATTTTCTGAAAAAAACAAAACATCAAATAAGCAGGGTTTGATGCAGTAGTAATAATTATGAAATCGTCTATTTGTCATTTCGACCGTAGGGAGAAATCTTATTGATATTAGTTTGATCGCTTAGACAAGATTTCTCGCTTCATAAGCAATGACATGTTTCAGGACTTTTTACAGGTTTATCAAGGTTTGATGGAAAAGTAAAAAATTCTGAATTGTAATAAAATATCCACTAAGCCACAGAGATCACCGGGAAAATATAATAAGAACATTTCTCTGTGTTCTCTGTGGCTCTGTGGTTAAATACTTTTTGCGCAGTTTTTAATTTTTTCAGGTTTTTCAAGGTTTAAGCAAAATTATTTTTTATGTCATCCCGGACTTGATCCGGGATCCAGATTACAGTTCAGGCTGAGTACAAGCTTTGAAATATTTCAACCGCTACCATGAAAACGCCGTTCTTTGTTCGAGATGATAATGAAAACATTTAACGATTGCAATTTATGATAGCAATGATATCATGAGTCGCGATTGTAAAACTAAAAACTAAAGGAGAAAAGCAATGCCAAATTTATTAGTGCGAAATATTGATGAGGGAGTTGTCAGTGCGCTTAAAATAAGGGCAGGACAACATGGGATCAGTGCTGAGGCGGAACATCGCGCTATTTTGGAAAATGCGCTGCTGAAGCCAAGAAAGAAAAGTTTTGCTGAAATACTCGGTTCCATTCCCAATGTAGGATATGACGCGGATTTTGAGCGTATTCAAGACGAAACAACAAATCATGTTTTTGATTGATACAAATGTTATCAGTGAGTATCGTAAAAAAAACAACGCAAATCCCGGTGTAAACAAATTCTTCAAAAATGCAAATCTGCAGGGAACTGACTTGTTTATTAGCGTTATCACGATTGGAGAACTTCGCAGGGGTGTTGAACTAATTCGGTATCGTGGTGACAAAAAGCAGGCGGACAAACTGGAAGAATGGTTAGCAAAGATCATAAATGAATATACAGAAAACATTCTTGATTTTACCGAAACAGAATCTCAGGTTTGGGGACGATTGAGAGTCCCTAATTACGAAAACGCAGTTGACAAACAAATTGCTGCCACCGCGCTCACTTATGGATTAACACTGGTTACAAGAAATATTGATGATTTTACCGGCACTGGTGTAGAACTCTTAAATCCTTTTGAAAAATGATATTTTCCTGATTTCGAAACAATAGCAACTATTCAACAACAGTAGGAAGATACTATCGAATAGTTTAAAACATTGTAATAATAAAATTATTTGCTTGATATTTTCTAAATACGATATATATTTATAATATATACTTTAATAGAGAGGGAACAATGGATACAGCAAAACTTTTTGTCAATGGCCGTTCTCAGGCAGTACGTTTGCCAAAAGCATATCGGTTACCCGGAAAGGAAGTGAAAATTTCGAGAAGCGGAAAGCGAGTAATTTTGGAGCCGCTTGAATCCAATTGGGATGATATTTTTGAGGCATTGGCTCAATTTTCTGATGATTTCATGGAAAGCGGACGTGATCAGCCGAAGATGCCGGAGGAGCGTGATCGATTATGAAGCGTTACCTTTTGGACACAGACACCTGTATTTATCTCATCAAAAAACAATCTCCAGAAATTATAGAGCGTTTCAAATCCCATAAAATATCAGCTGTTGCCGTTTCAATAATCAGTTACTTCGAACTGGAGTACGGTGTACAGAACAGCACGAATGTCCGCCAAAATAAAACAGCTCTTAATCAATTTGTAAACTCAATTCACTTAATTGGGATGGATCAAAAGGCTGCGGATTCCTCAGCTTTGATTAGGGCAGACTTGAAAAAGAAAGGCACTTCCATTGGACCGTATGACACACTTATTGCCGGAATTGCACTCTCGCAAAATTTGATATTAGTAAGCAACAACCTGCGAGAATTTGAGAGGGTCGAGGGACTTAAAATTGAAAATTGGCTTGAGGGATAATCAAATAAATCAGCAAATAAGCATCTAAATTGATTAGAAAAAATGAAGATTAAAGATTTAAAAACTTTTGTTGTAGGAAATCCACCACCGCACTTTGGGGGACGCTATTTCATTTTCTTAAAACTCATTACAGATGATGGAATTGAAGGTGTGGGTGAAGTTTACTGTGCGACTTTCGCACCGCATGTGATTGTGAAAATGATCGAAGATGTGTTCGAGCGGCACGTTGAAGGAACCGATCCATTTCACATTGAAAGACTCTGGCGCACTGTTTATGGACGCGGTTATACTCTGCGTCCGGATGTCTCGCTGATGGGAGTTTTGAGCGGAATTGAAATAGCGCTTTGGGACATTTGCGGAAAATCGGTTGGCAAGCCGGTTTATGACTTGCTGGGCGGGAAAGTTCACGAAAAATTGCGCACCTATACTTACCTCTATCCAAAAGACGGAGCCGTTTTCAGCGAAGATGAACCGCATGTTTACAATGATTCTGATCTTGCCGCGGAAGCCGCAGCCGAATATGTGGCACAAGGCTTCACCGCAATTAAGTTTGATCCGGCAGGAGAGTATTCCGTTTTTGACCCACGTCAACCTTCGCTGGAAACATTGGAGCGTTCCGAATTATTTTGCAGGAAGATTCGTGAAGCGGTTGGTTCAAAAGTAGATTTACTTTTTGGCACACATGGTCAGTTCACTCCATCCGGAGCAATTCGGTTAGCACGACGTCTGGAGGCTTTCGATCCGCTCTGGTTTGAGGAACCGACTCCTCCGGAGCGTCCGGAAGAAATGGCGAAGGTTGCACGTCAAACAAGTATTCCGATTGCCACAGGAGAACGGCTGACAACAAAATACGAATTTGCCCGTGTGTTGGAAACCGGTGCGGCGTCTATTTTACAACCGGCACTCGGACGAGTCGGAGGAATTCTGGAAGCCAAGAAAATCGCGGGCATGGCCGAAGCATCTTATGCTCAAATCGCACCTCACCTTTATTGCGGTCCAATCGAAGGCGCGGCCAATATCCAACTCAGCACATGCTCTCCCAACTTTCTGATATTAGAAGGTATTCAACGCTGGGATGGTTTTCATGCGGAAATTCTCAAGAAACCAATCCGCTGGGATTCCGGATTCGTAATTCCTCCAACGGAACCTGGACTGGGTGTGGAACTTGATGAAGTAGTTGCACTGGCAAATCCTTACAACGAAACTGCTTTGCATCTGGAAATGTCGGACAAGCCTATTTTTTAAATTAAACTCTATTTCAAATTGAGACGGGTTAACAATGTAGGCGGTATCAGGCAAAGCCGTAATCCGGCATTTGCATGACATCACACAAGATAGCCGGGTTACGTTCCGCTAACCCGACCTGTAAAAAACCGATTTAAGCAGAAATTCGTTGTGAGATTTACCAAAAATGAATCTATTGATAGATAAAATTACAAAATGATCAAACATATTTTCCTGTTCGTGATTTTGACATTTTGGATAATTAGCGCAATGGCTCAAGTTCCGGATCGTCGAAAAGACCCGTTTCCTACCGAAGAAGCATGGTATATATTTCCTGCACCGTTTTCCGCACCGGGCTTAGGTTCAGGCGTGTTTTTGGCTGGATTGTGGTCCAATATCGCAGAGAGTCACTCGGATATGTTTGTTGGAATTCTCAAAGGAGATTTTGATGCCTCGTTTGCGGGTTTACTTGATAACCATCTCATAGACGAAACCTTGATTCTAGACTTTACAGGAGGAGTAATAAACAAAGCAATTGTAACCAGTTATCAAGGTAGGGGTTTCGATACAGACCCTAATAATTACAAAACCTTCAAAGTCGGGGATGGTGATGGAACAGGCGGAAGAATAATGCTGACTTTTTGGGAGCGTAGATTGAATGCATTTGTAACTCAATTTACTCAATCTTCACGTTTAAAGGGAGTTTATGAGGCCGATGGAACTTTAATTTATGAGCCGGAATCTGCACCAAAAGCAAAAATCGGAATGCTGTCTCAAGGTTTATTATTTGATTTTACTGATGACTGGGGGGATCCGCGAGAAGGCTTAAAAATTAGTCATAACCAAAATAGATTTATTGGTCTCAACAGTGATGGCAGTTCTCCAGAACAATTCACCATCGATCAAAATGTTACCGCGTATTTACCGATGGGAAAACAATCGACGTGGGTTTTCAATGTTTTTCAATCTAAAGCCGTAGTGACAAAACAAGGTATGACAGACAAGGAGAAACTACGTGCATTACTTTACGGCAAGATCGATTGTTCACTTACGGCTGACCCGGCAAAATGCGAATCAACCATTGACCAGCAATTGGACGACACAATTGCCGCAAATCGCTACGGCACAGCCAGCGGACTAGGCGGTGTAAGTCGTTTACGCGCTTTTCCGCAGGGACGTTTCAAAGGCGCAAGAACTAGATTTATTGGCACAGAATTTCGTTGGAATCTAACCGATGAGAGTGTCCCTTTCAATTTCTATCTGATCAAGGATGTGAGAACAAGTATGCAAATTGCCTTTTTTAAGGAGAAAGCAAGCATCGCCGAAACCGCCCAAAATTTGGGTAAAGACTGGCGCAATTCCACAGGAATGGGTTTTCGTTTAGTCACTGCTTCCGGAATGGTTTTCCGTCTTGATGCAGCAACCGGTGAAGAAGGATTAAATGTAAATGTCATTTTCGATTATCCGTGGTCTGACACCGCATTCTAAAATTCAAGGGCTACACAAGCCGGAACCCTGATTTGACTTGGAATTGAACTTGGCGGTTGCTCAGACACATCCCTGCATAGAAAATTCACTGCATCTTGAAATGGCACACAAACCTGTTTAAAGATAAAACTTTATTTTTTTGCAGAAAAAAGGAAACGGTTAACACAGAAAAAATAGCTGTCGGAACGTCCTCGTTCTTCAAGGTCAGCTAAAAAGACTTTGCGTTGAGTTTTGTTAAACACACCTTGTTTCTCCGCATTTTTTGTGATCCATTCCATCATCCCATGCGAAAAATTACTGGGCGAATATTCTGTGTTTAAGATAGGCACAGCCTCTACCTGAATTTTGGAAAATCCATGTTTTTTCAATAGCGTTCGCAAATGTACCGGCAGATTTGGACTTGGCACCGCGCTATCCCAGGAAGAAAATATTTGCTTCGTTAAATCATCATCGGTACTGTTTAAGACAACACCCCGCCAGTCTGTTTCCACAATTACAATTCGTCCTCCCGGTTTTAGCACCCTCATCATTTCAGAAAGCACCTTTGAAACATCATTCACATAGAGCAAAACCTGCGTACAGGAAACAGCATCGACAGTCTCATTTTTTGCAGGAAGTTGAGCCGCGTCACCCACGTGAAATCCCGTTTGCCGCAAACTCTCACAGCGCTTTTGAGCATGGCTGATCATTTCCGGATTTTTATCTATGCCAATAATCTGTCCAGCCTCTCCGACCTTGAGCGCCATCCCATGCGTCAGAAAACCAACACCACAGCCGACATCAAGAACTCGTTCCCCGGATTTTAGTGACAATACTTCCAGTGTGCGTTGACGTTGCCTGACGATTTCAGCTAGTTTGTAACTTCTCTCCAACTCTTGTGCTTCAGCGGCGGCGCTTTTGGATGATTCAGACATGGATTTTTCGTTTATGATTAAGGGTTATTATTGATTATTTTTTGTAGCAAAACTAAATTTACGTGGAGCATCACTCGCCAGAAAAAGTGCGATAATTACCACCAGCACCCCGAGGCTCTGGGTGAGTTCCAAATGTTCTCCAAGCAATAACACAGCCGCGCCGATGGAAACAAACGGTTCAAGGTTGAGCATAATACTTGTTTGCGTAGAACCGATATGTCTGGTGGCAGCAAATAACAATAGTTGCCCGACGATAAACAAGATGCAAATGGCAGCAATTCCAGCCCAGCCCCAAGGAGTATGAGATAACGTAAAAGTATCAATGACAAGCAGAATCACACCGACAAAAACTGCTCCTACTGTGTTTGAGAAAAACACCAGATCACGCATTGAAATTAACTGAACCGATTTGGCGCCACCAATAATCATTCCTGCAGCTGCAACCGCACCAACCAGAACGAGAGCTATTCCGCGCCAATCCAAGTCTTCCCAAGTTGGACCGAGAGTAAGGGCAAGCCCAAAAAAAGCGAGGACAAAAGCCATGATTTTCAAGCGTGCGGGAACTTCCCTGTCAATGATAAAATTTATCAGTAAAATCCAAAAAGGGAAGGTGAAGAATAGCAATACACTGAGGCTGACGGGAATAAATTTAACCGATCCCAAATAGCCCAGACTCATTACTGCAATCGAAATTCCGGTTACTACAATCAAAATTTTGATTTTCCAGGGGCTAGATAATTTCGGTTTGATGTTTCTTGAAAACAGATTTTTCCTGTGAGACCAGGCTGACAGGATGCCCATCAGCAAACTTCCCGCGAGTAAACGAAAGAAAACCACGGTGGTTGGTGAAGCTCCCTCTTCATAGGTCAGTTTGGCCAAGGTGGTGATGAATCCAAAGGAACACGCGCAACCGATTACGTACAAATAACCACGAGGAATCATTTTCGCACCCGTTCCATTTTCGGATCGTAAAGCGGAACCATGTGTAAAGTACAGGAATGACGTGCGGTTGCGACTTCCAGTTCATATTTTCCGGAATTCAGGAATCCGCTATCGACACCGTCCGGATTACGGACATAACCGTAGCCGATGTTTTTTTGTACGGTGTAACCCCATCCTCCACTGGTCAACCAACCCACGATTTCGCCGTTGCGGAAAATCGTTTCGCGCCCCAGCAAAACCACATCAGGATCATCAATGGTGAAACAAGCCAGTCGTTTTTCCAAAGGTAGCTTTTGTTTGGCCGGTCGAAGCAGCGCAATGTGCGGACGAGCTGTCAGAAATAGCCTATTCGGTCCAGATGTTCGACATTGATGCGGACGAGAGCCCGCAAAACGGAAGCCCGG
>JAESQU010000131.1 GCA_016764995.1 SAR324 cluster bacterium
GAATGACGGCACTCGTCATATTATGAAAGTATGATTCATAATTTCAAATGCAAAAATACAGAAAAATTGTTTCACGATCTGGATGTCAAAAGATTCAGAAGCATTTCCAGAAACGCCAGAATCAAACTGGAGGTTCTGAATGCGGCTGTTTCTATAGTCAGTTTACGTGTTCCTCCAGGGAATCGTCTTGAAGCATTATCAGGCGATCGTCTGGGGCAATTCAGTATTCGGAGTAACAACCGTTGGCGCATTTGTTTTAGTTGGCATGATGGCGCTGCCGGAGATGTCGAAATCGTTGATTATCACAAAGGATGAAAATATGATGAAAAAATTAGAACCCATCACACCCGGTGAAGTGTTATTGGAAGAATTTTTAAAGCCGATGGGGATTACTCAGAGCCAATTTGCTAAAGACTTGAAAGTTCCGGCAAACCGGATAAGTCAAATCATTCACGGTAAGAGGGAAATCACTGCGGACACAGCTTTACGATTGGGTAAATACTTTGGCATTGAGCCGGAATTTTGGCTTAATTTGCAGTCGCACTACAGCATGAAAATTGCCATTAATAGCTTTGGTGATGAAATTGATAAAGAAGTCCAAACACACAAAATCACCTCCTCCGTTGTTTTTGCCTGAACAGATATTATTACGATATTGATTGAGTAAGTGGGGGAATTATAAAAAGGGAAATGGTCAAGAGAAGGTGGAGACTGACACAAAAAGAAATAATATCTTTAATTAATATGCTAAATGTGGCATAGTGTTAGGCCGGAGGAAAAATAATGAAGAAAATTATTTGGATGGGTTCTTCATTGAAAGATTTGCAGGATTGTCCGGAAGGAGTGAAAGATGATGTGGGTTTTGCTTTATATGAAGCCCAACAAGGGGAAATGCCGAATAAGTCCAAACCACTTAAAGGTCTGTTGGGAGTCATTGAGATCAAGACAGATTTTCGGAGAGATACCTACAGAACAGTTTATACGGTTAAACTTGGTGAAAGTTTATATGTTCTGCATGTTTTCAAGAAGAAATCTCATCATGGAAAATCAACTCCAAAACCTGATATGCAGGTGATAAAATCCAGACTAATGTTTGCTCAAAAAATGGCAGAGGAGTCAAAATGAAACAAGATTATACAGAAGGGTCAGAGAATATTTTCAAAGACTTGGGCAGTGCAAACCCAGAGGAAAAACTAGCGAAAGCAGAGTTGATTTTTATCATTAACAAAATTATCAGTGAGAAAGGTTTAACACAAAAAGAAGCCGCAAAGATCTTAAATGTAGATCAACCTAAAATTTCTGCGTTGAAATGTGGAAAGCTTTCAGGTTTTTCAATTGAAAGATTGTTTAGTTTTTTGAATGCGTTGGATCAAAGTATTGATGTGGTTGTGCATCAAAATCACCAAGAATCCGAAGCACGTACCATCCATGTTGCTTATGCCTGATTCGTTTCAATGGGTGAAAAAGCGTAATAATAAAAGGAATTGAGAATAGTTTTTACCTCAAGAGGTGTGAAAATAAATCAAAACAAAATTGTCTGGTAGAATTGTATGTCAATTCACGGGAGATATTAATATTGAAGATCATCTGATGGAAGAAGTCGAAGCTTTGCTTTAAAAAGAGGAACATCTCACCTAACGTAAATAAATAACTCAGAGTAACAGAAAATAAAAAGAGAATAAAAATGACAGCAGAAACAAAAGATGGAATCAAGCGTGTTGTAAATTATAGCTAACATCCGGAAAATGGAGAAACCGTAATTGGAGTCATTGACCCTGAAATGATGGTGCAGGCAACCGGACGTACATATTTGGTAGAATTCGCGAAAAATGTACGCGAAAAACTACAAAGCGCCATTGATTCAGTTTGAGCTGAATCTTCCAATCCTGCCGAGAATGGTTTGCTTTTAATTGATCCTGTGTTAAACTCTCCAATGAATCGTAAATGAATATTCTAAGGTGCAGAACTTAATTTGACTTCAGGTTAGCGGCCCCAAAATGGCAAAAGTTATTACATTCGCCAGCCAAAAAGGCGGGGTTGGTAAAACAACCTCAGCAGTACATTTGGCAACTGCCTTTGCCCTTGGAGGTTACAAAACGCTTCTGGTGGACCTTGATCCACAAGGTTCAGTTCATCACTCCCTCGGTGTAGAAAAGCCAGACGGTTTGGGTATCCGAGAAGTTTTTTGCACTCCCAATATTTCGCTCCAGGAAATTATAACCACCGGCAAACATCAAAATCTTGACCTGCTGCTTTCAAATATTCAAGACCTGCTGACAGAACAAACCGTCAACAAAATCGCGGCTGATTATTACCATGTCGCACAGTGGACTGAGAAGAATGCCTCGGGTATCTATGACTTTATTATCATGGACGCCCCCGCATCTACCAGTTCCCTCAGCATTAACGCGATGCTCGCGGCAGACCTCATTATTGTTCCTCTTGAATGTGAAACTTTAGCCATCAAATCTCTTAAACGCTTTTTGCAGGCTTTCAAGGAATTGCAGAGGACTATTGAACCGAGGCTGCGTCTGGCAGGGATTTTACTGACCATGTATGATGATGATATTCTGTCCCACCGTCAAGTTTGCAAACAAATTTGTAAGACTCTCGGCGACTCTGTTTTTGAAACCATTATTCCAAATTGTCCACATATTCTTGAAGCAAGTAATTTAGGCATAGATGTTATTCAACGTCACTTGAATTCAGCGGGTGCCACTGGATACATTCGTCTCGCAAATGAATTGCTGGATCGCTTTCTTTTGCCCAAGACCGGAGAGCTGAGTTAGTGAACATGAAAATTGCTCAGAATTAATTCAAAATCAGCTATGACTTTCAAATTTCTATATCGCAATCTTCTGCTGTTTTTATTTTTTTCTGCATTGATTTTTTGTGATGCGCCTCTTTCCGCAACTGATAGCAATGGAAAAGAGCATAAAATAGAACCGTTGCTGGCAAAAGTTTACCGGCAGGAAGATGTTTCGCAATGGTTGGTCAGTGAAAAACTGGATGGAGTCCGCGGAATTTGGAATGGCGAAAAACTTCATTTTCGCAGTGGGAAACTGATTCATGCTCCGAAATGGTTTACAGAGAATTTCCCTGCTCAACCGATGGATGGCGAGCTTTGGATGGGACGCGGAACCTTTGATCGGCTTTCCGGAATTGTCCGTAAAAAAATCCCTGTTGAACTTGAATGGAAACAGGTACGCTACATGTTATTTGAGCTTCCAGATAGTAGTGGAAATTTCACCACAAGATTTAAAATGATGGTAAATTTGACAGCCTCCGCAAAAATACCATGGCTGAAGGCAATTCCACAAATTCGCCTGAATTCGGAGGAGGAGTTGCTGAAAATGCTGGATGATGTTGTCAAAAAGGGAGGTGAAGGTTTGATGCTGCATCGCGCGGATTCGCTTTATCACAGCGGCAGAAGTGCTGACTTGCTTAAACTAAAACCCTGGCAGGATGCAGAAGCAACCGTAATTGAAATTCTTCCCGGCAAAGGAAAATTCAGCGGAATGATGGGCTCGTTACTGGTTAAAGACCAGAGCGGTCAAATCTTTCGCATCGGAACCGGTTTCAGCAACAACGAGCGTCGAGATCCGCCCCCGGTCGGTTCAGTTATTAGCTACAAATTTACCGGAACCTCAAAGAAAGGCCTGCCGCGCTTTGCTAGTTTTTTGCGGATACGCCCGCAGTTTTGATTTATCAAATTTCACCACATAAAATGAGTTTGATCCGGAGCAAGAGTGCAGTATTTTGAAATTGGCATTTGGGCTGTGCTTGGTTTGATAATGGGTAGTTTTGTCAATGTTTGCCTTGCTCGTCTCCCTTTGCAGTATGCCGATGAAAAAAGACGTTCACGATTATTGACATCTCCTGAAACGCCCCCATTCCTGAAAAAGCACATACGGGATCAGTCGCTTAGTTTATCCAAACCAGCACGTTCTTTTTGCTTTTCATGCGGACATCAGCTGCGCTGGTTTGAAAATATTCCCGTATTGTCATACCTTTTGAGTAGTGGGCGTTGTCGAAAATGCAATGCCGCTATCGGGATAAAATCGATCTGGACTGAAACCATTCACGGACTGGTATATTTAGTCTTTGGCTGGTTTTTAAACGGCTGGATTTTGCCTTTAGCAATCAGTATTAACTTTTCATTTTTGTGGATTCTGGGAAACTGCTGGAACTGTCAGCAATTACGAAAGGTACTGTCTTTTGCAGGAGCAATTTTGTTGAGCTTAAATTTAGGCGTTTATTTTTATTGATTTTAGAATGAAAAAACTACTGTTAATTTTACTCAAAATAGGAGTTGTAGGAAGCATTTTGGTTTATCTTATCCAAAGTGGGCGACTTAATTTTGAAAAATTGATGCTCTTCCGGGACGCACCGGAAATACTTGCCTTGATGGTTGGAGTCCTTTTTTTTGCAGTCGTTCCAATGGCGGCATTACGTTGGTGGTTGTTGTTGCGCGCGATCGGTGTACCGCTCAAACCTAAACAAACTTTTTTGCTGACCTGGATCGGCAATTTTTTTAACACTACACTCCCTGGCGCGGTTACCGGAGATGTAGTCAAGGGTTACTATGTCATCAAGGCACAACATGAGGAA
>JAESQU010000132.1 GCA_016764995.1 SAR324 cluster bacterium
ATCCGCAAATAATCAGGGGTTCCATGATTTAGGTAACAACCGCAAAAAACTCAACCCAGAAGTTGACGCAGTTCCGAAACCGTATGAACCGGTAATTGACAGCTTTGATTTTGGCAGACATACGCGGTCGCGCGTTCATTCACCATAGCCCTTCCGGAAGCAAGTGGGATAATTTTTTCCGTTTCCGGATTTTTCCCGTTTTCAACAAAAGAAACCACCAGATTTGGATGAAACTCACGGCGCACCTCGGACAGTAAAAGTTCTGTTTCGGCTTCGCCGCGTCTTCCGGAAATCACAACTTCTTTTGCGGAAGAAAGGCTGAAATGCAAGCCCCCAAGCATTGCGGAAAAACTAACTCCGGCTTGCTCCAGATGTGGAGCAAAACTTCGAAAAACACGTTGAGCATCCGCAAAGTATTCCGGAGCAAGTCCATATGCGCTAAGTCTCAGAAACGCATTTACTACACTGCTGTTTCCGGAAGGCTCCACGCCGTCGTAACCCTCTGCATTACGTGTGAGCAAGACTTCTCCGTCGTTTCCGGTGTCATAATAAGGTCCAGTCTCGTTCCGGAAAAGGCGATTGATTTCATTTGATAATTCATCAGCTTTCCGGAACCATTCCGGATCGTAAGTGGTTTCGTAGAGATCCAGACAAGCCACCGCAAGTTGAGCGTGGTCACAAAGGTAGGCAGGGAAACGTGCCTCGCCATCCCGCCAGCGCCTCAGCAACCGTCCGGACTCATTCCGTAAATTATCGAAAATAAAGTTAGCCGCACGCACAGCCTGTTTTTCAAAATCAGCATCGTTGAAAACACGAGCCGCACGCGCAAAGGCAGAAATCATCAAGGCATTCCACGAAGTCAGAACTTTGTCATCCAGCAGTGGTCGGATACGTTTGGATCGAACTGCCATGAGTTTTTCCCGTGCAGTCCGGAGTTGAATCCGCAGTTCATCGGTAGTAATCCGGAATTGCTCCGCCACATCTTCATCTGAACGTGGGCGATTTGGAATGTTGTTTCCCTCAAAATTTCCATTCTCCGTGATGTCCCAGAAAGCACAGGCCAGTTCTCCGTTTTCCGGGCCCAAAATTTCCAGTATTTCTGCTTTTGACCAGACATAAAATTTTCCTTCGACACCTTCACTGTCCGCGTCTTCCGCAGAAAAGAATGCTCCTTCCGGAGAAGTCATGTCACGCGCAACATAAGTTAGAACATCCCGCACCGCAGTTTCATAGAGGGGATTTTTTGTGATTTGAAAGGTTTCAATCAAAGCCCAGACAAACAGAGAATTGTCGTAAAGCATTTTCTCAAAATGCGGAACCAACCATTCATAATCGGTGCTGTAGCGGCTGAGTCCGCCACCAAGTTGATCATAAATTCCACCTGCAAACATTTTCTGTAAAGTCTTTTCCACCATTTCCAGAGAGTGCTCGTTTCCGGTCCGGTGAAAGTGCCTCAGCAAAAGCATCAATCCCATACTCGGCGGAAACTTGTTTTGTTGCTGTTGTTTGAAACCACCGTGCCGTGAATCAAACGAATCACGAAATTGCGTAACCGCCTGTTCTTCCGCCTCCCAGTTCAGTTCCGGATGTCCACCAGCAGTGGAAACCGCTTTTTGCTTTAAATGAGCAGTGAGCTGATCGGCAGTGGAAAATATTTTTTCGCGCTCGTTCTTCCAGATTGAGGCCAGTGTTTCCAGCAGCTCCCGGAATGATTTTCGTCCGTAAAGAGGTTTTGGCGGAAAATAAGTTCCACCCGTAACTGGCTTGCCTTCCGGAGTTACAAACATATTCAGCGGCCACCCTCCTTGCTGCCCGAGTGCATGAAGAGAATCCATGTAAATTTTGTCCACATCCGGACGCTCCTCCCGGTCTACTTTAACCGGCACAAAATGAGCGTTCAGATAGGCTGCCAATTCCGGATCTTCAAAGGATTCACGTTCCATCACATGACACCAGTGACAGGTTGCATAACCGATACTGACCAGTAGAAGCTTGTCCTCATTTTTTGCTTTCTCAAAAGCTTCGTTTCCCCAGGGATGCCAGTCAACCGGGTTGTGAGCGTGCTGAAGAAGGTAGGGACTTTTTTCGTGAACCAGTTTATTGGTAAAGGGATATGCCGTCATGTGGACTGAAGAGAATGTGTGTCGTAACGTTTCAGGGCTATTTCAAGAAACATGACAGATGATGTAATACAAAGCATTTTTGCTCTGTCAGATTTTCAGTATATGGAATTCAAAACAGAATGAAAACCTTTATGACGATGATGTAGTGGGTTTTTTAAAAAATATGAATTTAGGTGTTGACGAAAATCTAAATCAATGTTAAATTGGCGGATTGATTATTTAAATGTTGTTACAGCAAAAAAGACAAACGCACAAAAATATGCCGACATTAAGTCAGTTGGTCCGCAAGGGTCGCAAAAGCAAAATAACAAAAAGGGACACCCCAGCGCTGCAGGCTTGTCCGCAACGCCGTGGAGTATGTGTACGGGTTTACACCTCAACACCCAAAAAGCCGAACTCCGCATTACGTAAAGTTGCTCGGGTACGTTTAACCAATGGGCTTGAAGTTACCAGCTATATTCCAGGAATTGGACACAACCTTCAAGAACATTCGGTGGTGCTGATTCGTGGCGGACGAATCAAGGATCTGCCTGGTGTACGCTATCATGTTGTACGTGGCGCTCTTGATACAGTAGGAGTGAACGAACGCAAGCAATCCCGTTCTAAATACGGTGTAAAAAAGGATTTGTAAAAGTAAAGATATGCCCAGACGAAGAGCTCCAGCGAAAAGATCGATTTTACCCGACCCAAAATATAAGGACCTTTTGGTCAGCAAATTCATTAATTCATTAATGAAGCACGGGAAGAAAAGTATTGCGGAAAATATTTTTTATGGCGCATTGGACGCAATCACTGAACGTGAATCAGAGAAGTCATCCTTGGAAATTTTTAAAGTGGCCATTGAAAACGTGATGCCATCAGTCGAAGTAAAATCTCGCCGTGTAGGTGGTTCAACATATCAGGTACCGATGGAAGTTCGTCACAGCAGGAGTCAGTCACTGGCAATACGCTGGTTAATTGAAAATGCTAATTCCAGAAGTGGATTATCAATGCGTGCGAAATTGGCAGACGAATTCATGGATGCGTCCAAAAGCCGTGGCAGCGCGATTAAAAAGAAAGAAGATACGCATAAGATGGCTGAGGCTAATAAGGCTTTTGCGCATTACCGTTGGTAAAGGAACCGGTAACCGCTGAAACGAATCGGCGCCCCAAGCATTAAACCAACGTGGCCAAAACAGTCCCTCTTAAGCAGCGGCGTAACCTCGGCATCATGGCACACATTGATGCAGGTAAAACCACGACCACCGAACGTATCCTTTTTTACACAGGACGCATTCACAAGATTGGTGAGGTCAATGATGGTTCCGCCACAATGGACTGGATGGAGCAGGAGCAAGAGCGCGGAATCACAATTACCTCTGCGGCAACGACTTGCAACTGGGAGACGGATCAGCAGATATACTCGCTGAACATAATTGACACTCCAGGACATGTAGACTTTACCGCTGAGGTCGAACGCTCCTTACGGGTGCTGGACGGTGCAGTGATGGTGCTTTGCGCAGTAGCCGGAGTTCAGCCACAGTCCGAAACAGTTTGGAAGCAGGCAAAGCGTTACGATGTGCCTTGTATTGCATTCGTCAACAAAATGGATCGAGTTGGCGCGGATTTTGAGAAGACTCTCATCTCAATTGATGATCAACTTTCGGCGAATCCGGTAGCAATACAAATACCGATTGGAGCCGAAGAACAATTTGAAGGTGTGATCGACCTTGTTTCGATGCGTGAACATCGCTTCAAAGATGAAGGCTACGGGGCAGAATACATAAGTGGTGAGCTGACAGCTGAGTTTAAACCACAAGCTCAGGAATGGCGCCGGCAAATGCTGGAGCATCTGTCACTTTACAATGATGACTTGCTGGAAAAGATTGTTGAAGAACAGGAAGTGAGTCAGGACGAGGTAGTCAAAGTTATACGAAAAGAAACTTTGAGCGGCCAAATCACCCCGGTACTGTGTGGCAGTGCCTTTAAAAACAAGGGGGTACAGCAACTGCTAGACGCGGTTGTGCATTATCTGCCTTCTCCGCTTGATATTCCTCCAGTACAAGGAGATCATCCGGTAACAAAAAAGTAATTAGCCGGTTGGCTTCTGCGTCTGATCCATTGTGCGCACTTGCATTTAAAGTCGCGAACGATCCTTTTGCGGGACAGATGACATTTGTTCGTGTTTATTCAGGGACGTTTGAGGCTGGTAAATCAGCTTTCAATCCTCGTAAACG